>CAXTPM010000100.1:8360-12044 GCA_964245865.1 uncultured Fimbriiglobus sp.
GTTGGTGAACAGGAACGGCCACCAGCGGTTCCAGAGGATCAGCGTGCGGTTGCCGAACTGCTCGTAGGGGATCAGGCCGTAGCGGCCGTCGCGCTGGAACTCCCAGCTCGCGCCGTACATGCGGTCGTAGTTGCGGCTGCGCGGGAACTTGGCGATGAGGTACGACGTGACCGCGTCGTGCCCGGCCTGCGTCGGGATTTCGATGCGCTGCACCGCGAGGTTCAGCACGCGCCAGAGCAACTGCTTGACGTGGCCCCACATGCTGGCCAGGATGCCGAGCGCGGCGCCGACGAGGCCGATGGCCCACACGGGCAGGAAGCTAAAACCGCTCATCACGCCGGTGGCGGCTTGGTCTACTGCGAAAATCATGGTCGGGGCGTCCTCAAGTTCGCGGCCGGTGGTGTGCCCCCCGTGGGCGAATCACTTTCCCCGTCGGGGAAAGCAAGCCGGGACCGGGTGCGGAGGCGCGAGAGTGCTACAAGTAGCCTTGGGGTCGGTGGGCGAGAGAAGTGTCGCACGCCCGCGTTATTCTAGCCGCCGCGTCAAGCCCAAGGCCGGCGTCCGACGCGGATTTGATTCTCCCACGGCCGGCGGCGAGTCGCCACCCCCGTAGTCCCCAGTAAGATGGCGCCCAGTCAGATAGGTTCGCGCGGAAAGTCCGGGGGCGCCGAATGCCGGCTGTTGTGTGCGTCGGCGAACTCTTGTGGGATGAACTCCCCGCCGGGCGGGTGCCGGGCGGCGCGCCCCTGAACGTGGCCGTCGGGCTAGTCCGCCTCGGCGTGGAGTGCGTGCTGGTCAGCCGTGTCGGGGCCGACGACGCCGGCGCGGAACTCCGCCGCGCGGTCGAAGCGTTCGGACTCGACCCGCGCCACATTCAGACCGACGACAAGCGCCCCACCGGCCGGGTGACGGTCGATCCGAGCGATTCGCGCGCCCCGAAGTACACCATCCACGAGCCGGCCGCGTGGGACAGCGTCCGGGCCTCCGAAACGGTGCTCGACTTGGCGAAGGCCGCGCCGGCAGTCTACGCCGGGACGCTGGCGCGCCGGGCCGGGTCGGGCGCCGCAATCGCCGCCGTCTTCAAGGCGTGCCCCAACTCGCGCGTGGTCGATGTCAACCTGCGCCCGCCGTTCCACCGCACCAAGCCGCTCGACGCCGCCTTGCGCTCGGCCACCATGGCCAAGATGACCGGCGCGGAGTTCAAGGCGATCCGCGCGCGCTTCAAGCTCAACGACTGGGCCGACCTCTGGGCGCGCTACCCCAATCTAACCGCTGCGGTGGAGACCAATGGCGAGCGCGGGGCGACCTGGCACAGCCCCGCCGGCGGGTGGTACTGCCCCGCCGAACCGGCCGAGGTGGTCGATACCGTCGGCGCCGGGGATGCGTTCACCGCCGGGATGCTCGCGGCCACGCTGGGCGGCGCCACCCCGGCCGAGGCACTACGGGCGGGGGCAGTCAACGCGGCCCTGGCGTGCGGGCGCGCGGGGGCGCTGTGAGAAAAGGGATGAGGGCCGAAGCCCGCCGTCCTTCCATACTTTTCCTCCCTCGCCCCAAATCCCGTGCTACACTCCCCGCGCCCCTCCCCGGCCCGGTGACTGCCATGACGCGCGAATCCGCCTTCCTCAGCCTCTTCGCCGTCACACTCGTCGGCCTGTGCGCCGGCCTCGGCAAGTCGTCCGACGCGGCAGTCCTCGCGGACATCGGCGGCGTGGTGGCCGGGCGCGTCGAGGCGAGTTTGCCGGACAAGGCGCGGGCGTGGGGGCCGGTGGCGAACTTGCAACTCGGGGCGCGCCTGCCGGCGTGCGAGCAGGTCAGCGTGCGCCTCAGCGGCGACAAGCTGCTACTGGGTTCGAGCGTCCGCGCGGTGCCGACGGACAAGCCGACCGCCGTGCGGCTCGTCGGCGTCGTGGCCACGCCGGCCCAGCGCTCGCGGGCGCTGATGCTCGCCAGCGAGACGGTGGGCGTCGAGGAGGTGTTCGACGAACTCGAACTCGCCCCGCTAGTTCCCCTTCCGCCCGGCCCGCAGGCCGACGACAAAGAGCGCGAGCGCCAGTAGCCCGAACGCGACCGTCACCGGCTGGTTCGAGTCCATCCACTTCACCGAGCCGAGCATCACTTCCCTGCCCTCGACGTTCAGGAGCGCGCCCAGGTCGATCGCCTTCGCCACGTTGTCGCCAAGCAGTTGGGGCACCGCCGCGAGGAGGGCCGCGATACTGCCGCCCGCGATGTAGCCCGAGCCGAACAGCACCCCTGGGCTGGCGTCGCCCTCCTCGGCCGCGCCCTTGCGGAAGCGGTCCACCAGTGCCCGCACCGCCCCGCCGACGAAGATCGGCACCGACGACGAGAGTGGGAGGTAGATGCCGACCGCGAACGGCAGGGCCGGCACGCCTGAGAGTTCGAGCACTGCCGCGATGAGGACGCCGATCAGCACCAAGTCCCACGGCAAGTTGCGGTCGAAGATGCCGTTGATGATCAGCGCGATGAGCTGAGTCTTGGGCGCCTCGAACTTGTTGGCCACCTTCTCGCCGTTGTCCTGCGTCTTGCGCTGGCCGTTGATGGCGGGGTCCACCAGGTACGCGAACTTGCCGGCGCCGTCGATGAGGTACTTCCCAGGGGGCACCTCGCCGCCGCCCGGCAGGATGTCGGGGCCGAGTTGTTCGCCGGCGCCCACCACCAGTACCTTGTATTCGGCCGCGTCCTCGGAGTATTGCCCGACGCGCACCCGGTCGGTTTCACTCAGGGCCGAGGCGTTCACGGTCGCCGACGGCAGGCCGATCTTGGAGTAAACCGTGCCCGCGCGGTTCAGCAGGATCAGCACCACTCCGACCGCGAGCGCCGAACTCAGGCTGCCCACGAGGATTGCGTACTGCTGCGACTTGGGCGTGGCCCCGAGCAAGTGGCCGGTCTTGAGCGCCTGCGAGGTGGTGCCGCCGTTACTGCACGCCACGCAGACCACCCCGGCGATGGTCAGCGCGAGTAGTTTTGTGCCCTTGTTGAGTTCGAGCAGCCCCGACTCGCCCAGCGCCACCAGCACCAGGCACGTCAGCAGGAGCGTGGCGACCGTCATGCCGGAGATGGGGTTCGACGACGAGCCGATTTCCCCCGTCAGGCGACTCGACACCGTGACGAACAGGAAGCCGAACGCCAGGATCATCACCGCCCCGGCCACGCCGGCAAAGTTCAGCCCCAGTCCCATCGCCGGTACCGTTGCGAGCGCCAGCACTAGCCCGACGCTGCCGAACACGACCACCTGCATCGGCAGGTCGCGCTCGGTGCGCTTCACCGCCACGCCCGACGCGGCCCGCTCCCGGCCGCCGCGCAAGTCCTTAAAGCCCGCGACGACCGAACTGACGATGACGGGGAGTGCCTGAATCATGCTCAGGATGCCGCCGGCGGCGACCGAGCCGGCGCCGATGAACAGGATGTACTTGCTGCGAATCGCCCCCGGCCCCATCGGCACCTCGCCGGGTGCGACCGGCGCGACGGTGGCGATCACCGGCGTAATTACCAGGTACGCCAGCACCCCGCCGGCCACCATGATGCTAGCGATGCGCGACCCGATAATGTACCCCACGCCCAGCAAGGGCGCGCTCATCTCGCAGCCCAGCACGCCGGCCTTCAGGCCCACGGTTTTGCCCGCCGCATCGACGGCGTAAAGCGCCTGCTCCGGCTCGGGCTTCCACA
>CAXTPM010000101.1:0-666 GCA_964245865.1 uncultured Fimbriiglobus sp.
ATGCCAGTCCCGATTCAGTGCCCGGAGTGCGGGGCGCGCGCCGAAGTGCCCGAGGCGTACCTCGGCAAAACCATCCGCTGCAAGTCGTGCCAGACCGCGTTCGCCGCCAAGGCGACGGCCCCGGCGCGGAGCACCCGCGCAGCGGTGGTCGAGGACGAGGACGACGCCCCCGTCGCAAAGGTCCGCCGCCGGCCGGTCGCGGTGGTTGAAAACGACGAGGACGACGCCCCCGTCGCCACGGTTCGCCGGCGCGGCGGGCCTGTCGCCGCGCCCAAGGCAAAGTCGAAGCTGCCGCTAATCGGCGGCCTCGTCGGCGCGCTCGTCGCGGTCGGCGCCGGCGCGGCGGTGTTCCTCTCCGGCGGCAAGAAGGACGAGCCGAAGCCGACGCCGGCGGTGGAAGTGGCCAAGAACACGGCCGTGCCGGACGCCAAGCCTGAGGGGGCCGAGGCGGCGGTGAAGGTCGAGGTTAAGGAGCCGGCGAAGACGACCAAGCAGAGCAGCCCCGCAGCCGTGCCGGGCAGCCCCGCCACCACCGGCGGCACTGCGCCCGAGACGATCGTGCCCAAAGCACTGCCGACCAAGGCGCCCTCGGCGACGGGCGAGACCGCCTCGAAACTTCCGGACATGAACAAGCAGCGCCCGAACGACGCGGAACTCAAGCGCGCC
>CAXTPM010000101.1:676-2414 GCA_964245865.1 uncultured Fimbriiglobus sp.
GCCGAGAACGCGGCGGTCTACATCGAGTGCGAGTCCAATGGCGGGGTGGCGAGCGGCTCAGGCTGGTTCGGCGTCGAGGAGAACTTGATTTTTACCAACGCCCACGTGGTCGACATGCTCGGGCCGAACGCGGCCAAGCCCAAGAAGCTCACGGTGTGGATCAACCCCGGCACCCCCCGCGAGCGCAAGATTGAGAACTCCAAACTCGACCTGATCGCCGTGGACCGCTTCGCGGACCTCGCGTGCATCAAGGTTTTGAACGAAAAGAACCTCCCCACCCCCTTGGAAACCCGCGTATCCGAGACGCTACGGCCGCTCGAAAACCTCGTCATTCTGGGCTACCCGCGCGGGCGTAAGCTCTCCGCCGACGAGACCGGCAAGACCGCGCCGCAGGTGTCCATCGTCTCGACCACGCACTCCCAGAACCGCTACGACGGCGACGGAAACTTTTACGACGTGCAGTTCCGAGGTGGCGCGGCCTACGGGAACTCCGGTGGTCCTCTGGTGGACACGAACGGCGTCGTCATCGGCGTCGTGGTGCGCACGACCGGCGACCTGTGGACCGCCTCGCAGGTCAACTACGCCGTGCCGACCGAGTACGTCAACGGGATGCTCGCCGGGCGCGTGCTCGAAGTCGAGTACGGACAGGCGTACAGAAAGTCCGGTAAGGTTTGTATTCCGGTTAGCTGTACCGTGCTCGACCCGTTCAACCGCCTCAAGGATGTCGGCATCGCCGCCTGGGTCGCCGACAAGGACGCCAAGAAGCGCCGGCCCGGCGCAGTACGTCAGTCCGAAGAAGGCGACTCGGACTACACCGAACAGAAGCTCACATACAAGTGGGCCAAGGACAAGCAGGTCGCCACGGGCGTAATCGAGTTCCCTGAGGCGACCGAGGGACGGACCTACTTCGCCCAGCCGTACTATACTAACAGCTATACCCCCAAATTCTACATGGCCGGCAAGCCGGTTGAGATGGACGGCGCGCCCGTAGACTTGGAACCGGCCGACCTGTTCGCGCGCTACAAGGCCGGCAGTTCGCGCCCGATTATTCTGTCCAACGAAAATGCTTTCGACGAGCACGAAATCAACGAGGGGTCGGATGTCACCAAGCGCAACGTCCTCAAGACCGAAGTCAAGGCGACCGAACTCGTGCGCGGCGTGCCGAACCCCACCGACGAACTCGCGGCGCAGTTGGTTCTCCGCTTCGAGGGTCTGGCGCTCAAGGTGAAATCGCAGGGGGAGGAAGTGGACCTGGTGAAGAAGAAAATCTTCCCCAAGGGGTTCGTCACCGCGATGAACGAGCAGATCAAGCTCGTACAGGGCTTGGCCAACGTGCGCAAGGACGGCCTCATCACCAAGACGGCTATTGACCTGCGCGGCACGCCGGGGTTCGCGCCGTTCTTCAAGGTGTTCGGCAACGAGACAATGGAGTCGCTGCAGGGCGTGTCGGTGTCGCTTCCCAACAAGCGCGTCGAGCCGAACTACTCGTGGTCGGGCGGCGACAAGATCGTGAAGTTCCAGATCGGCTTCACGGTCCCCGACGGCATGCCCGCGCCCGACAAGGACGACGACGACGAGGAGAAGCCCGACACCGCAGCCCCCAACGCGGCGCAGCCGGCGGCGAAGGGTAAGAAACCCAAGGTCCGCATCAAGACGTACAACTACACCGAGAGCATCACCTACACCTACCTCGGCACCCGCACCCGCGCGGGCACCAAGGAGGGCGTGGTGCGGATCG
>CAXTPM010000101.1:2424-4179 GCA_964245865.1 uncultured Fimbriiglobus sp.
CGTGCTGAAGTCGGCCCCCGGCACGGTGGTCGGGCGCGGCACCACTGGGTTCGTCAAGGGCTACGCCTACGTCGATCTCGACTCGGGCGTGCTCCGCGAGGCCAGTATCGTGCGCGAGTTCGAGATGGACGCCACCGAGGACGGAGTGAAGAAGTCGATTTCCGGCGTGAACCGCTACAAGGTCGTGCGCGGCGCCACCAACGGCTAGCCCGCCGGCCTTGGAAACCCACTCGGCCGCGCCACGGTTGTCGTGGCGCGGCCTTCTCGTTCCCGCACCCGTGGACGCCCATGCCGGACTTGACCCGCTTCGTCATCGACTGCCCCGGCTGCGCGAAGCCGCTGGGGGTGCCGCCCGAGGCGGTCGGCCGGGTGGTCCATTGCCCGCACTGCCGCGTCGCGTTCGACCTGCCGCGCGACCCCGGCACGGGGGGGGCGGGTATCGCAGTGGTGCGGGCGCGCACCGCGATCCCGCGCCCCTTACTCTACGCCGGGCTGGCGGTCTTGCTGGTGGGCGGCACGGGGCTGACCGTCGGCGGGTTTTTGGCGCTGCGCTTCGCGGCCGACCCCGCCGCACCGGGACAGTACGTCCGCACCATGATCGGCCAGTTCCGAACCACGGATCGCACCGACCGCGCCGGCCGGGCCACCGACGACGAATGGCCGAACCTGCCGCACGCCGCCGTGGCCGGTGCCGCCCTGACGCTCGCCGCCGACGACGGAATCGCCGCCGAGCGCGACGAAACCCTGGCGCGCGCCTGGGAGCCGGCGGCGGAGCGCATCAACACCATCTCCCTAATTCTCAGCCTCGCGGCCGTGGCCGGCGGCGTCGCGGCACTCACCGGCCGCTTCTACTGGCTCGCCATTTTGGGCAGTGCGGCGGGGGCGCTGAACGTCAACAACCTCTGCTGCCTCCCCGGCGCGATGGCCGGGGCGTTCGCGGTCCTCGTGCTGGTGCGCGACGAGGGGCGGGCTTACTTCGGGAAGTAATGCAAAGTGAAAAGTGTGAAGTGCAAACTGCCCGAACAGCGTCGATACCGTGTCAGCTTCTGACACTCTGCACTTTACGTTCTGCATTCCTTAAAGCCGGCCCAGCAGTTCCGCCACCGCCGCCGGATCGACGGGCTTCGTCAGGTGGTGGTCGATCCCGGCCACGACGGCCTGCGCTTTGTCGTCGTCGCTGCCCCAGCCGGTGAGGGCGACGATGGCGGGGCGAACCCGCGGCGGGTCGGACCTCAGCCGGCGGGCGACCTCGTAGCCGCTCATCCCCGGCAGGCCGATGTCGAGCAGGACGACTTGCGGTGCGAAGGTGCGCGCGATCCGCAGGGCGCTCGGGCCGTCGGCGGCGGTCTGCGCGTCGTGCCCACTCAAGCCGAGCAGCATCGCCAAGCTCTCGGCCCCGTCGAGGTTGTCGTCCACCACCAGCACGCGCAAGCCCCTGGCGACCGGCGGGCTGGGCGGCGGGGAGGCCGGGGCGGGCGGCGCGGCGAGTCGGGGCAGCGTCACCGTGAACGTCGCTCCCCGGCCCGGCGCGCTCTCGACGCCGACCGTCCCGCCCAGCCCCTCGACCACCCGGCGCGTGACGAATAGCCCCAGCCCGGTGCCGTGCTTCTTCGTCGTGAAGTACGGGCGGAACAGGCTCGCCCTGACGTCGGCCGGGATGCCGGGGCCGTCGTCCTTGACTTCGAGCTTCACCCCGCCGCCGGCCCGCGACGCGGTCACTTCGATGACGCCGTCCTTCGCCGTCGCGTCGATGGC
>CAXTPM010000101.1:4189-8573 GCA_964245865.1 uncultured Fimbriiglobus sp.
CGGGGCAGCGTCACCGCGAACGTGCTTCCCCGCCCCGGCCCCCCACTCGCGGCCGTCACCGTGCCGCCGTGGAGTTCGACTAGGCGGCGCACGAGGGTGAGGCCGATGCCGAGTCCGCCCTGGCTGGAGTCGAGCGTGCGGTTGACCTGCGTGAACATCTCGAAAATGCTCGTCAGCATCTCCGGCGGGATGCCGAAGCCGTCGTCGCGCACCACTACCGTAGCGGCCCCGATGTCGGCGGTGGCGCGGAGTTCGATCCGGCCCCCCTCGGGGGTGTACTTGGCGGCGTTGTTGAGCAGGTTCGAGACGACTTGCGCGAGCCGGGTGAGGTCGGCCGAGAGCCACACCGGCTCGGGCGGCACCTCGACCGTCAGCTCGTGCCCGCGCGCCAGCACCGCCGGGCGGCTGGCCTCGAGCGCGGTCTCGACCACCGATTGCAGCGTGACCGGCTCGGGGCGCAGCTCGAGTTTGCCGCGGGTAATCCGGCTCACGTCGAGCAGGTCGTCGATGAGCCGCACCATGTGCGCGAGTTGCCGCTCCATCATGTCGCGCGTGCGCGCCGCCGCCTGGGGGTCGGCCGTGAGGCGCAAGACCTGGAGGCCGGTGCGCACGGGCGCCAGGGGGTTGCGCAGCTCGTGGGCGAGCGTGGCGAGGAACTCATCCTTGCGCCGGTCGGCCTCGCGCAGCGCCGCCTCGGCGACCTTGCGCGCGGTCGAGTCCTGGACCACGGCCAGTGCGAACGGCACCGCGCCGGCGGGGTCGGTCTCGGGGACCACGCGCGCCGACAAGTGCTTCACCCCGGCGGGGGTGTCGAGGTCGAACTCGAAGCTGCGGTGCTGCCCGGCGGCGAACGCGGTCTCGAGCGCCTCGTCCCACGCCGCCCGCGCCTCGGGGCCGAGCCTCAGTGCGGGGTCGAAGAAGCCCCGGAAGCGCGCCGGCGGGGTGCCGGTCAGCTTCCCGACCGCGCGGTTGACGAACACCGGCGAGTGCGTGCGGTCGTAGCGCACCAGCACGTCGGGGGAGTTGTCCGCGAGCGACTGCAACTCGCGCTCCCGCGACGAGAGCGCGTCTTCTGCTACCTTGCGCTCGTGGATGTCCACGACGGAGCCGACCATGCCGAGGTACGCGCCGTCGGGGGCGAAGCGGGGCGTGCCGACATCGAGCGCCCAGCGGTACTGCCCGTCGGTTCGGCGGAGCCGGTAGTCGGTCTGGTACGGCGCCTGGCCGGAGTCGGCGGCGCGGAACGACTGGTGCGCGGCCGCGCGGTCGCCGGGGTGGATGGCGCCGGTCCAACTCTCGCCCAGCCCCTCGCCCTCGGCCTGTCCGGTGAGGTCGTACCAGCGCCGGCTGAGGAACGTGCAGCGCCCGGCGGCGTCGGTCACCCATAGTGTGGTCGGGGCCGCGTCGGCCATCGCGCGGAACCACGCCTCGCTCTCGCGCAGGATTTGCTCGGCGCGCCGCGCGAGCGTCACGTCGATTCCGGCCCCGACCCACTCGCGAACCTCGCCCCGTTCGCCCAGCACCGGCACGCCGCGCATGTGCATGAGACAGTACGCCCCGTCGCGGCGGCGGACGCGATACTCGACCTCGTAGACCGCGCGGCTGGCCACGCACGCGCCCCACACACTCCGCACCCCGTCGCGGTCGTCGGGGTGCGTGGCGTCCAGCCAGCCCAGCCCGGCGTACTCAGCCGGGGACTGCCCGGTGTAGCGGCCCCAGCTCTCCAGCTCGCCCTCCACCAGTCCCTGGGGGCTGGTCAGCCAGACCACCGCGTAGCCCGACGACACCAGGCTGCGGTAGCGCCTCTCGCTGGCCAAGAGGCTCGCGGCGGCCTCGCGCTCCTTGGTCGTGTCCCGGAACTCCAGCACGCTCTGGGTCGTCGGCCCGTCGCGCGTGACGAACTGGAGGTTGCAGACCACCGGCACCGCGCCGCCCGCCGCGGTGGCGAACGCGGCGGCGTGCCCGGCGAGCGGCTCCTTAGCATTGATCGCGCGCACGAGCGCGTCGCCCGGCTCGGGGTCGGCCAGGAGCGACGCGAGCGGCCGGCCGGCCAGCCCCCCGGCGCCGTGCCCAGTGATGGCGAGCGCGGCGGGGTTGGCGAACGTCACCGCCCCGACCTCGTCGAGCATCAGAATGCCAGTCGAAACCGCCTCGGTGATGCGGCGGGTGAGGCGCGCCTGCTGGCGCACCCCCTCCTCGGCGGCTTTGAGGTGCGTGATATCCAGGTTCACGCCGGTCATGCTGAGTTCGGCCCCGGCCGCGTCGTGCAGCACGTCGCCCAAACCGAGCAGCCACCGCGCCGAGCCGTCGCCCAGCCGCACGCGGAACTCGACCTTGTACTGCTCGTTGTCGCGGCGGGCGCGCTCGATGGCGGCGTCCACGCGCGGCCGTCGGGGTGAATCGTGCCGAGCACCTCCGCGGCGGTGGTGTCGGGTTCGGACCCGAAGAGCATCGCGCAGACGGGGTCGAGTTCGACGCGGTCGGTGGCGAAGTCCCACGTCCAGTACCCGACCCCGGCGGCCTCGGCGGCGAGGCGCAGGCGCCCGGCGACGCGCTCGAGTTCGAGCGCGGCGAGCTTGCGCTCGGTGATGTCCGCCAGCACCCCGTCGAAGCGGCCCCCCGACGCCGCCCCCCCGCGCCGGCCGCGGGACACCACCCAGCGCAGCGGCTTTCCCGGCGAGGTAATGCGGAACTCCAGGTCGCCGAGTTGCCCCTCGCGCGCGGCCCGCCGCAGCCGCTCCCCCACCCACCCCGCGTCGTCGGGGTGCATCGCCGGCAGGTACTGCCCCGGCGGTAGCCCGGCGAGCGCCCCGGCCGGATCGACGCCGAACATCTCGGCCAGGAGCCGGTCCCCCACCACCAAGTCGCTGGCCAAGTCCCACGTCCACGCCGCGACCGACCCCGCCTCCACCGCCGCCGCCAGGCGCGCCCGCGCCTCGGCCAACTCGCCCTCGGCGCGCTTGCGCTCGGTCAGGTCGGTGAACGTCAGCACCACCCCCTCGGCCGCGCCCGCGCCGTCGCGGTACGCCAGCGCCCGGCGCAGGTAGTACCCGCCGCCGACTAGCTCGATCTCGTGCTCGACCGCGCCCGAGGCCAGCACCTCCTCGACCGTGGGCACCGGCGGCATCACGAGCGCCGAGTGCGTGAAGTCGCTCAGGGGGCGCCCCGCGTCGGAGGGGCGCACCCGGTACACCGCCCGCGCCGGCTCGGTGACGCGGCGGATCGTGCCGGCCGCGTCCAGGAAGATCGTCGCGATCTGGGCGCTGGTGAGCAGGTTCTCCAGGTCGGCGTTCGCCCGCACCAGCGCCTCGTTGGCGAGCTGCACTTCCTCTTTGGAGGTCTCGAGTTCCTCGTTGGCCGACTGCAACTCCTCGTTCATCGAGAGCAGCTCTTCGTTGCTGCTCTTGAGTTCCTGGTTGGCGCCCTCGAGGTCTTGCACCGCGCGCTCGAGTTCGTCCCGCGTGGTGGCCAGCTCGCGCTCGAGCTGCTCCACGACGGTGCTCGACGGCGGGTCGCCGCCCGCGCCGGGTTCGGCGCGCGTCGGCAGCCCCACGTCCTGGAACGCGACGTAGAACAGGCCGGAGTCGTCGCCCATCTGGGGCATCGGCTGCACGACCACCATCACCCGCTGCAGCCCCTCGGGCGTGTGCAGGGTCAGGTCGTCGCGGGTGACGCGCCGCCGCACCTCGCGGGCCTCGGCCAGCGCCGCGCGCACCCCGGCGCGCAAGCCCTTGTTGGCCAGGCGCGTCAGGCTGTTCTGGAACGCCCCGGCGCCCAGGCTAATGTACTTTTCGAGGTTCCCCGACGCGCAGACGATCTGCCCCTCCTCGTTGACCACCACCGCCTTGGGCGCGAACTCGTCGAGGGTGATGCGCTGCATCACGAGGTAGGTGTCGGCCTCGCTCGCCCCGGCGGCGAGGCCGGGGGGCCGCGCCGCGCCGGCCGCGCCCCGCTCCGGCGCGAACCCCGCCGGCCGGATCGCGGTCGCCAGGCGCTGGCTGATGCGGTGCCGCACGTCCACGGGGCGGAACAACTCGCGGTGCGAGTTCAGGCTCTCGCTCGGCCCGAGGAACAGGTAGCCGCCGGGGTCGAGCGCGAAGTGGAACAGCGGCACGAGCTTCTTTTGCAAGTGCGAGCCGAGGTAGATCAGCACGTTCCGGCACACCACCAGGTGTAGGCGCGAGAACGGCGGGTCGTTGATGAGGTTGTGCAGGCTGAACAGCACCGTCTCGCGGATCGACTTGACGACGTGGTACTGCTGCCCCTTCTTGACGAAATACTTGCGCAAGTGCTGCGCCGGCACCTCGTCGGCCGACGGCGATCGAGAACCGGCCGACCCGGCGACGTGCGCCTCGGTCGCCCAGGTCTACGGCGGCATCATCAA
>CAXTPM010000101.1:8583-11956 GCA_964245865.1 uncultured Fimbriiglobus sp.
CGCCTCGTCGGCCGCACCCACGGGGTAGACGCCCGCGCGGGCGATGCCGAGGGCTTGTTCGTCCAAATCGGTAGCGAAAATCTGGACTTCGACCGATTTGTGCTGCCTCTCGCGCTCCTCGGCGAACAGCATGGCGACCGTGTACGCCTCCTCGCCGGTGGCGCACCCGGCGACCCACACGCGGATCGGGCCGCTGCTCGTGTGGTCGGCCACCAGGCGCGCGACCACTTGGGTGGACAGCGCGGCGAAGGCGTCGGGGTCGCGGAAGAAGGCGGTGACGTTGATTAGCAGCTCGCGGAAGAGTTGCTCGGCCTCGGCGGGGTCGCTTTTGAGTTTGGCGAGGTACTCCGCAACCCCGTCCAGGTGCAGGACTTGGATGCGGCGGTTGATGCGCCGCACCAGGGTCGTCGGCTTGTAGTGGCGGAAGTTGTGGCCGGTGACTTCCAGCAGCCGGTCGCAGATTTGCGGCAGCGCGAGGGCGACGGCCTGGCCGAGCGACGTTTCGTCGGGGGAGTCGGCCATGTGGCGGGCGTAGGCTTCGTCGGCGGGGGTAGCCAGGAGGTCGGCCATCGCCGAGTCGCGTGCAGCACTCGCCATGCCAACCAGCCGCGCGGTCGAGGGGTCTTGCACCAGCGTCAGCCCCCCGGCGTCCCCCACGGCGCGCAGCCCGACCGCCCCGTCGGACCCCGGCCCGGCGAGAATCACCCCCACCGCCCGGCCGCGCTGGTCGGCCGCGAGTGATTCGAGGAAGTGGTCGATCGGCGCGAACGGCGCGCCGTTCGGCCCCGCCGGGCGCAGCCTTAGCCGCCCGGCCGCGACTTCGGCGAGGTGGTTCGCCGGCACCAAGTACAACTGGTCCGGCGCGAGTTCCGCGCCGTCCTCGGCGCCCGCCGGGGCGTAGGCGGTGCCGGCGAGCGCGGCGAGCAACTCGGCGGGGTCCGCGTCCCCGGCCGGCGCGACCACGACGATGGCCAGCCCCAACCCGGCGGGGACCGCCCCGGCGACGGCGCGCAGGGCGCCCGCCTCGCGCGCGGACGCGCCGACGCCGACGATCACCGGGCGCGGGGGTATCCCGCCGCGTGCGGACGACATAGGGGTGCCCTGAGGGTCAGGACGGTTCAGTCAGTTCGTGTCGGGGTAGTTTACCGAACCGGCGCCGCCCGGCGCCGGGATTCCGGCGGAATCGGCCGCACGGTACCGAGGCCCGTTCGGCGCGGGGCGGCAAACGGCCCAGTCGTTCGTTCGGGGAAGTCGGTGGCGGTCGCCGGAAGGAACCGCCGGCCCCGCCCGCGCCCTCTACACTGACACCAGTGACCCGAGAGGCCCACGCCGTGATCCGCCGCTACACCACGAACCTGCGCTGCGGCGCGTGCCTCGCCAGGGTCGCGCCGCTGCTGGATGCCGCCGACGGTATCAAGCGCTGGACGGTTGATCTCGCCGCCCCCGGCCGGCCGCTTTCCGCCGAGGGCGAGCGGGTCGGGCGCGCCGAGATCGACGCCCTCCTCGCCCCGGCCGGGTACGCCACCACTGGCGAACTCGCGCCCGACCCGGCGCCGGCCACCGCCGCCGGCCCGGAGGTCGGGGGCAAGCCGCCGAGCTACGCCCCGCTGGCGGTCGTCGTCGGCTACCTCGTCGGCACCATCGGCCTGATCGAACTTTCCTCTGGTGAGTTCGACCGGCACCGCGCGATGCTGAACCTCATGGCCGGGTTCTTCCTGGTGTTCAGTGCCTTCAAGCTGTTGGACCTGCGCGGCTTCGCCGACAGCTACGCCACCTACGACGTGCTGGCGCGGCGGAGCCGACTGTACGCGCTGGCGTACCCGTTCATCGAACTCGCGCTCGGCGCGGCGTACCTGGCCCGCTTCCAGTTGCCGATCACGAACGCAGCCACGTTCGCGGTGATGCTGCTCAGCCTCGTGGGCGTGGCCCAGACCGTGCTGTCGGGCCGCAAAATCCGCTGTGCGTGCCTGGGCGCCGGGTTCAACCTGCCGATGTCGTCGGTCACACTCGTCGAGGACGGCGCGATGGCGCTGATGGCCGGGGCGATGCTGGTCCTCGGCTAAGCGGGTGGGAAACTCCCGGCCCCGGCGCCTATCAGTGGGGCGTGTCGCCGGCGACCGGCCGCGACGGGAGGGCCGGGCCGTGAGCAAGCGCGCGAAGAACCGCATCGTCATCGTCGGGGGCGGCTTCGGCGGCGTCTACACCTCGCGCAAGTTCGAATCCATCCTGGACGACGGCGAGGCCGAAGTCACCCTGATTAGCCGCGAGAACTCGTTCCTGATGACGCCGCTCTTGTTCGAGGCGGGCAGCGGCGAGTTGGAGGTGCGGCACGCGGTCAACCCGATCCGCCCCCTGCTGTCGAAGACGCGCTTCGTCAACGCGGCGGTGGACCACATCGACCTGAACGGCAAGCAAGTCCGCGCCTGCTCCGCCGCCGGCGACTGCTACGAGTTCCCCTACGACCAACTGGTGCTGGCGCTGGGGTGCGTCACCGACCGCTCGCGCATTCCGGGGTCCGAGCACGCGCTGGGGTTCAAGACCGTCGCCGACGCGCTCAAGTTCCGCAACCACGCCATCGAGTGCTTCGAGCGCGCCGACGCCGAGTCCGACGCGCACAAGCGCGCCAAGGAAGTCACGTTCGTCGTGGTCGGCGGCGGGCTGGTGGGCGTGGAACTCATGGGCGAACTCACCGACTTCGTGGCGCGACTGCTGAGGAGCTACCGCAACGTCAAGCCCCAAGAGGTGCGGCTCGAACTCCTGCAGCACGGCGAGCGGCTGCTGCCCGAACTCGCCGAGTCGCACTCGGAGTACGCCAAGACGCAGTTCGCCAAGCGCGGCGTGACGGTGCGGCTGAAGACCGGCGCCGAGCGGATCGAGCCGACTTGCGTACACTTGCCGGGCGGGGAGGTGATCGAGGCCGGCACCATCGTGCTCGCGGCCGGCGTCGCGCCGAACCCCGTCGTCGCCAAGCTCGACTTGCCCAAGGACCGCGGCCGGGTGGTGACCGACGCGATGATGCGCGTGACCGGCCACCCCGGAATCTGGGCACTCGGCGACTGCGCCGCGATCCCCGGCCCCGACGGCAAGCCGTACCCCACGCTGGCCCAGCACGCGCTGCGGGAGGCCAAGCAACTCGCCAAGAACCTCGCGGCGTCGGCGCGCGGCGAGGAGCCGGCGGCGTTCGTCTACCACACCCTCGGCACGATGGCCGCACTGGGGCACCACAAGGGCGCGGCGAACCTGATGGGCGTGAACGTGCGCGGGTTCCTGGCGTGGGCGGTCTGGCGCGGCTACTACCTGATGCAGATGCCGCGCTTCGAGCGCAAGCTGCGCATCATCCTCGATTGGACCGTGGCGCTGTTCTTCCGGCCCG
>CAXTPM010000102.1:0-250 GCA_964245865.1 uncultured Fimbriiglobus sp.
GAAGAGCATTGCCCCGACGGCGAGGACTAATAGTCCGATGAGTACCGAGGCGACCCCGTTGCCGATCACGCCGCGGGACTTGCCGGTCAGCGTCTGGTAGCCGGCCGCCGCCATCCAAGCGGCGAACGGCAGGGCGCAGCAGGCGCCGCCGACGTTCGAGCCGCCCGAGGGGTCCGGCCCGCCGAGTCCGCCGATCCCGACGGTCGCCAGCGCGACCTCGAACGTGCCCAGGATCAGCCAGATCACCCCC
>CAXTPM010000102.1:260-2568 GCA_964245865.1 uncultured Fimbriiglobus sp.
GGCTTCATGCGCGGCGCGACGCAGCCCGCGCTCCCCGCCACGCTCGCGGCGACGGGGAAGCACGGCGAGGCCGGGCGCAGGTCGATGGTGTCGTCGTCGAAGAGCAAGTCGTCGTCGTTGCTGCGGCGCATGGCGCGGCCCCTCTCGGTAGTCGTCCGGGCGACGGGGGAGCCTAGAGCGCGTTTCGGCACGGGGCGCGACCCGGCTCGCGCCCGTCCTACGGCGGAACCCCACCGAGGCGCGGGAACCGCGGCGACCTCGACAAGACCCCGGCGCGCCGCCGCACCACGCGTAACACCACGGCCCACGCCTCGCGCCGAATCGCAAAACTCCGACTTGCCCCCGTCCGGCCGCGTTCTAGGGTTCAGGCGTTCCGCTGGGGTTCCCAAGTCAGGTGTGCGTGATGGCCAACCCGCAAGCGCTCGTTCTGTTCCGCCAGGCGGTGGCCGCGTCGCGGGCCAACGACAAGCCCAAGACCCGCGCCCTCCTCAGCGAAGCGACCGCACTCGACCCCGGCAACGAGACCGCCTGGCAGTGGCTCGCCGGCGTGGCCGACAGCCCGCACGAGGCGGTCGCGGCGTGGGAGCGCGTGCTGACCTTGAATCCCGGCAACGACAAGGCCCGCGCGGCACTCCGGCCGGTGCGGCTCCAGGCGGGGATCAAGTCCGCCAAGGAGAAAGACATCCCGACCGCCCGCAGGTTGCTCCGCGCGGTGGTGGCCGACGAACCCGAGAGCGAGCACGGCTGGCTGTGGCTGGCGAGCGTCTGCGAGTCGCCGTCCGAGGCGATGTCGCACCTGAAGCGCGTGATTGCGATCAACCCGATGAACAAGTCGGCGCGCAAGGGGATCGACTACTACGAGGCGAAGATCGCCAGGGCCAGCGGGGTGGCGCCGCCCCCGGCCGAGCGGCAGCCCCCCGCCCCCGACCCGGCCGGGGAGCCGGCCCGCCCGGCCGACTCCGAGTTGCTGCGGCCCCGCCCCGAGCGCCGACGCGTGCTCGTCGTCGATGCCAGCCGCACCTGCCGCAAGGTGGTCGGCCTCACCCTGGAGCGGTTGGGCTACGACCTCACCGAAGCCGAGGACGCCGCGGAGGCGATCGACCGCATCCGGGACGACGGCGTGCCGGACCTGATCGTGCTCGACAGCAAGATGACCGGCATGGACCCCTACGAGTTCTGCAAACTCCTGCGGCAGCACCCCGACACGCGGCGCCTGCCGGTGGTGCTGACCGCGGCGCAGGACAGTTTGGTGGACAAGTTCCGCTCCAAGATGGCGGGCGTGAGCGCGCTGGTGACCAAGCCGGTGCACCCCGAGCAGTTGGCCGAGACGGTGCGCGGCGCGCAACTGCCGCTGCCCGCGGCAGCGCGCCCGGCGCCGGCCCACGCCCTTCCCGTTCCCTCCCCCCTCTGAGGGGGAGGGCTAGGGTGGGGGGGACAGGCATAGTAGGAGTCAGTCGGTCGTGGGTTCGGGTTCCGTGGCGCTGGCCAGTCCCCCCACCCCAACCCTCCCCCTCGGAGGGGGGAGGGAGTCATGCAGAAACACGCCCCACGAGTTTAAGGCCATGCTCGCGCCCCGCACCTGGATTCACTCGAACACGGTGGACCTCGACGCCCCGACCGGCCCGCCGCGCCTGGGAGACTCCGCCGCAGGGCTGCCGATCGAAGCGACCCCGCTCCCCCCGGAGCGCGACTGGCAGTACATCCTGGTGGAGATGCTCGCCAAGCTCGAAGTCGGCCGGCAGCGCCTCGCGGGACTGCGCCTGGGCAGCGACAGCGAGTACCTGTACGACCAGCTCGAGCAGATGGTGCAACTCGCCGAAGAGGTGGCAAAGGGGGCCAGCTTCAGCGACGCGAGCGCCGCTGCCCAGATGAGCGCCATGGCCAAGGGCGGGGCGGTGTACGTGCACCTGAACAGCACGCGCCGCCCGGCGAACCGAAGTCTCTTGAAGTCGATGCTCTCGAAGTTCGGCCCTGAGGAGGACTCGACCGCCCCGGCGGCGCGCGAGGCGTTGCACCTCGCGGTCGAGGCGCTGCACGCCTACTTTAGCCTGTTCACCGACCGCTACGGCTCGGGGAAGGCCGCGCGCGGCTGGGTCGATGCCGCGAGTTCGTACCTGGCGGACTTCAAGTCGCTCGCGCGGGACTTGGGGGAGTAGGCGCCGGGGCGTCGTTACTTTCCATTCGCCGCCCGCTCTGGGGGTTGGGGCCGTTTTTCACAACGATGCCCGCCCCCGCCCCGGCCACTTCGCCCATCGCAGGCTCCTCCCCGGTTTCTCATCCCCGCGCCAGTATACTCGGCTCGGCGTCT
>CAXTPM010000102.1:2578-3573 GCA_964245865.1 uncultured Fimbriiglobus sp.
CGCCCGTCCCGTCCGCCCCCTCCACACCGCTCCGGGGTTCTCGCATGCCGGCCCTCTCCTTCGACCCGTCGCGCCGCCGCTTCGTCGCCGCCGCAGCCCTCACTTCGCTGGCGCCGCTGTTCGCCCCCGGCGCGTATGCCGACGAACTCGCGCGCACCCCAAAGCAGACCCCCCGCCAGACGGAAGGGCCGTTCTACCCCACCAAGCTGCCGCTCGACACCGACAACGACCTGATTATCGTCAACGACCGCCTCACGCCGGCGGTGGGGACGATCACGCACCTCACCGGCAAGGTGCTCGACCGCGACGGCCACCCGGTGCGCGGCACCACCGTGGAGATTTGGCAGTGCGACGCGAACGGGGTCTACCTGCACCCCGAGAGCGACAGCGGCGAGAAGCGCGACGGCAACTTCCAGGGCTTCGGCCGCTTCGCGGTGAGTTCGACCGGCGAGTATTACTTCCGCACCATCCTGCCGGTGCCCTACCCCGGCCGCACGCCGCACATCCACGTGAAGGTGAAGCGCGGCGGCAAGGAGGTGCTGACCACGCAGTGCTACATCAAGGGGCACAAATCCAACGACCGCGACGGCGTCTTGCGCGGCCTCAAGAGTGCCGAAGAGCGGGCGAGCGTGATGGTGGACTTCCAGCCGGTGGCGGGGTCGAAGACCGGCGAGAAGCAGGGCGCGTTCGTGATCGTGCTCGGCAAGACGCCCGAGGCGGACTAACCCCGCCCCCCGCCGCCGCGACTTGACTGACGCCGGCCGTGTCGGCGCCAGTTTGACCAGGCGATTTTCCGAATAAATCAGGCCACATCAGCCTTTTGGCACGATTCATGAAGCGTTGCTGAGAGTCGGTTGAAGTCTACGGCAAGGCCGTTTAGAATAACCGTCGTGGTGTCGCGTCGCCGTTCCCTCCCCCGGCCGCGACCCACTCGCCCGCCCCCCGCCGACTTCGGCCGGCTCGCTCACCCCACCGCCCCCTCCCGTTCGCCTTCT
>CAXTPM010000102.1:3583-6191 GCA_964245865.1 uncultured Fimbriiglobus sp.
CCCTCGCACCGAGGAATCATCTTGAATCGTCGCCAGAGCCGCACCGCGTTCACGCTGATTGAACTGCTGGTGGTCATCGCCATCATCGCCATTCTCATTGGGCTACTGCTGCCCGCCGTCCAGAAGGTGCGCGAGGCCGCGGCGCGCACCACCTGCCAGAACAACTTGAAGCAGATTGGCCTTGCCGCGCACAACTACGAGTCGGCAAACGGCAAACTGCCTTTAGGTCGCCACCACTGCAGCTATGCGGGTCCGTTGGTGGTAATGCTGCCGTACATCGAGCAGGAAGCCATCTTCCGTCAGATCGACCCAGCGGCATATAACATCGTCCGCGATCCCGACGCGAACAAACCCTGCCAGGTGGCCCAGTACAGAGATGGCCCTGGGGTGGACTGGGTGAACCTCCTGTTCGGTCAGCCCGGTAGTCCGTTCGCAGCGTCGCGTTACCGGGTCAAGACTTTCGAGTGCCCCTCCGACGGCGAAGCGTTGAATGCCAGCTTGTATGCGATTACGCAAATCGGCGTCGATACATATTCGTCGCCCAAACCGGCGACGGGTACGATCCAGGGTTCGATCGGTTACTATACCCCTTCAGACCTTGCCAACGCTGGTGGCCTGCCGGCACCGACCAATTACGTGCCAATTACTGGAACCCTGGGCCGTTATGTCGTCTCAAACCCAGCTAGTCTGAGTCAGCCGTTCTACGCCTCGCACGAAGGTATTTTCTCTGAAGAGTACCCCGTCACCCTCCTGGGCATTGCAGACGGGACATCGAATACTATCGCATTCGCCGAATATGTTGGTGCGTCGAGCAACGGCTACAAGGGGACGCGCACGGGTTACATCACTTGGATGGGGGCAGATGGTTTCCCGACGTACTGGTCGATGCCCCCGGCCAACGGCACCGACCCTGCGGCGAACGAGTCTGACGCATTCTTCTCGATTTCCAGTAAACACACCGGTGTTATCAACGTCGCTATGGGTGACGGCGCGGTTCGAACCGTGCGCCCGTTTAATCCATTACCGGCTAGCTCGCAAGAGATTAAGGACCGCACGAACGCGAACTGGGACGCGCTCCAGCGCATGTCGGGTAAGAATGACGGTGATACAAATCTTGAAGGTTTTATCAACTAAATATCATCAGATTTTTACTTTCATCGTGTGAGTGCGGTGGGTTGATTTAATGCAAGTCTGTTTTACAACCGAGGTCAGCCGAACGATGTCAAAGCGTTTCAGAGCGGGCGCAGTCTGGATTTCACTCGTGCTTTGCGTCGGGTGTGGTGACGCGGACCCGAACAAGGACATTAAGCCGATCGACCCCAGTGCACCACGTCCTAAACGCGCTGGGGAGGTGTCTGGGCCGAAAGACGCAAAGCCGGTCAAAAAAGCGGTTGCGCCGCCCACTTAAGGGGTGCATGCTCGCACTTTCTCGCCTGACTGCCAGTCGGTGGAGCACCGGCTGGCGTTGTTTTCGCAAACCTTTCACCTCATTTTACTCGGGCTGCATTGCCCCCTTAGGGTGATGCGCATCACTTCCCCGGCCTAAGCAACTCCTCCTGCAGCTTCTTCAGCTCCTCCAACTGAGCCGCTGTCACGCCGCCCACCCCTTTGAGCAGCTCATCTAGCCCGGCGCCTGAGCCGCCGGCAAGCACCGCGCGCACGTTGGCGCACCCCAGGGGCAGTCGGGGGCCGGCGCGGCTGACCAGGTCGCCGGGCACGGTGCGCACCCGGCCTCCGCTCACCGCGCGGAGTTGTGCCCACCCCGGCCTCCGGGAAAGGGTCTCGACCGGCTCGACGCCCATGTTGTCGGGCACCAAGATGTAGTCGGGCTGCATCCGCAGCACCGCCTCGTCGCCCAGTTGGACGTAGGCGCGCTTCTCGTCGTCGCCCAGCACGTTGTCGCCCCCGGCGCGGTCGAGCACGTCGCCGACCAGCGAACTGCGCCCGGCGACCAGGAACGGGTTGGTGCCGACGACGAACAGCACGCGCGGCCGCTGTTGCAGCCCTGGCAGGCGGTCCACTTTGGCCAAGTCGGCCTCGAACGACGCCACCGCGACCTCGGCGCTCACCTTCTTGCCGGTGAGCTGGCCGAGGTCGCGCATGACCCGCGTCACGTCGGCCATGCGGTTCAACTCGGCCGCGTACACCGGCGTGCCGAGTGATTTGAGTTGGTCGAGCACCGGGGCTTGGTACGCCCCCACCGCGACGACGAGATCGGGCCGGCGCTCGAGGATCGGCTCGGTGCCGAGTGCTTTCGGGCCGAAGCCGCCGACGCTGGGCTTGGACTTCGCGGCCGCGGGGGCGTCGCAGAGGTTCGTCACCCCCACCAGTTCGGCGTCGGCGCCGATGGCGTACAAGATTTCGGTGAACGACGGCGCGAGCGATACCACCCGCGCGGCCGGTCTGGCGAGGCTCACGACTTGCCCGCTGGGATCGGTGAGGGTCAGTTCGCTCGCCGGCGTGGCGGGCTTGGGCTTCTTGCAGCCGGCAATTGTGGCGAGGGCAACGGCGGCGAAGAGGAGGTGGGGGCGGGACATGCCGCTTGCCTCGGGGCGGGCGGGGGTGGGGCCGTCGTCTTATCCCCTCCCCCTTCCGAGGGGGAGGGCTA
>CAXTPM010000102.1:6201-11891 GCA_964245865.1 uncultured Fimbriiglobus sp.
CGGGGCGAGGTGGCGGCGGGGTTCCTGGGGCTGGGGCGGGCGGTGGCGGCGGGGGAGTCGCGGCCGGGGTGACTTCCTGTTCTCTCCCCCTCGGAGGGGGGAGGGAACAAAGCCGCCGAGGCATTCCGCTGTAAGCCCGCCCCGCCCGCCCCGGTACGGGTTGAGAATCCCGCGCCGCCGTCCGTCCGGGCGCATACACTAGCCGCCCGCCCCACCGTCACCCTCACCGACCCCGTCGCCGAAGCGAAGAGTGCCGATGCCCGCAGTATGCCGCGTCCCGTACCGCCGCAGCCGATTCAGCACCCGCCTGCCGGACGACCGCCGCTACACCCCCGCGCACTACTGGCTCCTCCCCGTGGGGGAAAACCGCTGGCGCGTCGGCCTCACCCAATTTGCGACGCGCATGCTCGGCGACCTCGTGGAGCACGGCTTCGAGGTCAAGCCCGGCGAGGCGGTCGAACTCGGCCAAACCGTCGGCTGGGTCGAGGCGTTCAAGGCGACGACCGACTTGTTCTGCGCCGGCTCCGGCACGTTCGTGAGTCGCAACGAGGCGCTCGACGCCGACCCCGCGCTCTTCGACGCCGACCCCTACGGCGCGGGCTACCTCTACGAGTTCGAGGGTTCCGTCGATCCCCGCGCCGTCGATGTGGCGGGCTACGTCGATTTGCTGAACCTCGCCATCGACAAAATCCAAGGCAAGCTGGAGGCCGGCGAATGACCCCCCCCCCCGAAACCGCCGGCGCCCCCGGCACCCCGGCGCTCGCGCGCTACGTCATGGTCGGCGGCTTCCTCGGCGCCGGCAAGACGACCGCGCTACTGCGCCTCGCGCAAGTCTACCAGGACCGGGGGCTGAAGGTCGGCCTGATTACCAACGACCAGAGCACCGGACTCGTCGATACCTCGATGGCCACCGCGCAGGACGTGCCGGTCGAGGAGATCACGGGCGGCTGCTTCTGCTGCAAGTTCACGAGCCTCACCGACGCCGCCACGCGACTGAGTGCCGACAAGCGCCCGGACGTGTTCCTCGCCGAACCCGTGGGCAGTTGCACCGACCTGGCCGCGACGGTGGCGTACCCGCTGCGTCGGCTGTACGGCGACCGCTACTCGGTCGCCCCGTACACGGTCGTCCTCGACCCGGTGCGGCTGGAGCGGATGCTCAACCTCGCCCCCGGCCCGGCGTTCTCCTCGAAGGTCCGCTACATCTACGAAAAGCAGATGGAGGAGGCCGACATCCTCGCGGTGAATAAGATCGACAGCCTTCCCGCTTCGCGCGTCGAGGCGCTTTTAGACCACCTGCGCCGCCGCTTCCCGCGCGCCAAGTGCCTCAGTTTCTCGTCGCGCACCGGGCAGTTCTTCGACGACTGGGTGGCCGAGCTGGACCGCCTGGAGTTGGGCACCGCCCCGGCGATGGAACTCGACTACGAGACGTATGCCGAGGGCGAGGCGCTCCTGGGATGGGCCAACGCCACGGTGTCGATTACTTCCGGCGACGAGTTCGACGGCAACGATTTTCTGATGGACTTCGCCCAGTCGGTGCGCGCCTCGCTCGCGGCCCACGAGGCCGACATCGCGCACCTGAAGATGACGCTCGCGCCGGAAACCGGGCCGGACCTGGGGGTGATTAACGTGGTGCGCACCGACGCGGCGCCCGAGCAGTCGTACCGCCTCGCCGAGCCGCTGAGCGCGGGCGAGTTGGTGATCAACCTACGCGCCGAGGCCGACCCGGAGTTGCTGCGGCGCGTGCTGGAACCGGCGCTGCGCATCAGCCTGCCGGCGGGGGCGGCGATCACCATCGACCACCTCGAAGCGTTCCGCCCCGGCAAGCCGGTGCCGACGCACCGCGACCTGACGGCCGAAACGGGGGCGCCGTCGTGACCCTCCCGATGCGTGTGGTGTACTGCCACTGCGCCTACGCCCAGGTGGTGCCGAAGGCGACCAAGGACGCGGTCCTGGCCGGGCTGCTCGACGCCGGGACTGCGTTCGACTCGGTGCCGGACCTCTGCGAACTCTCGGCCAAGCGCGACCCCGCGCTCGGCGAACTCCTGGCCCCCGCCGGGCAGGGTGCGCGGGTGCTGGCGTGCTACCCCAGGGCCGTGAAGTGGCTCGCGCACTCCGCCGGCGTTACTCTGCCCGACACCACGACTGTCCTCAACATGCGCACCGGCGACCCGGCCGAGTTGCTCGCCCAAGTCCAGGAGGCGCCCGCGTCGTGAGTACACTCACCGTCAGCCTGCCGCAAGTCGCCCCGTACAGCGGCGCCGCCACCCCAGGGGCACCTAGTGCCTTCCGCGTGGCGGTTTACGAGGGCGCCGGCGCCGAGCCGTTCGACCCGGCGACCAAGCTCGAACTCGTGCGCGCTCTGCTCGCGGCCGGCACCCCGGTCAGTGTCGTGCGGCCCGGCACCGTGGCCGCGCCGCCGAGCGCCGGGACGCTCGCGGTGGTCGGCCGCTTCACGGGCGAGGTGCCCGCCGAGGCCCAGGCCGGCGAGGTGGCGGTTCGCCTGGTGAACGCCGGGGCGAAGTCGGCTGCGGAGCTAGTGGAGGCAATCGGCGCGCTGCGCGCCGAAACCACCGCCGCGCGGCCCGCGTGGAAGCCGTGGTTCCCCGTCATCGACTACGACCGCTGCACCAACTGCATGCAGTGCCTCAGCTTTTGCTTGTTCGATGTCTACGGCGTGAGCGCCGACAAAAAAATCCAGGTGCAGAACCAGTCGAAGTGCAAGACCGACTGCCCGGCCTGCTCGCGCGTCTGCCCCGAGGTGGCTATTCTGTTCCCGAAGTACCGCCACGGCCCGATCAACGGCGACGTGGTGAATAGCGACGATTTGCGCCGCGAGTCGATGAAAGTCGATATCACCGCGCTTCTGGGCGGCGACATTTACCAGGCGCTCCGCGACCGCAGCGTGAAGAGCCGAAGCCGGTTCGCCAAGGAGCGCGACGACGCCCGCGCCCTCGAAGAGCGCCAGCGGTGCCTGATCAAACTCGGCGAGAAGCTCGACATCCCCGCCGAGGTGTTCAGCAGCCTGCCGACGGCCGAGGAAATCCGGGCGAAGTCCGAGGCCGCGCAGGCGCGGGGCGCCGCCGCACTCGCCGACGCCAACAGTGGGGGCCAGTCGTGATTTTCTCCATCGCCCGGCGGATGCTGCGCGAAGTGCCGCCGCGCTTGCTGTTCAAGTTCGCGCTCAACTTCGGGCTGAAGGGGGCGCTTTCGGTGGAGCGCTACAAGTGGCGCCTGAAACGCGGCATCCACTTCCCGCCGTTTCTATACATTAGCGTGATTAATAATTGCAACCTGAAGTGCCAGGGCTGCTGGGTCGATGTGCAGTCGCCGCGCAAAATGATCGACCTGGCGACGCTCAACAAACTTGTGCGCGACGCTAAGAAACACGGCAACAGCTACTTCGGCATCCTCGGCGGCGAGCCGTTCCTGCACCCCGACATTCTCGACTTCTTCGACAAGCACCCCGATTGCTACTTCCAGGTGTTTACCAACGGCCAGCTCATCACCGACGCCGTGGCCAAGCGGCTGGCGAAGGCGGGTAACGTCACGCCGCTGATTAGCGTCGAGGGCACCTCCACGGTGTCCGACGAGCGGCGCGGCCGCTTGAACGTGCTCAACCGCACCCTCGCCGGCATCGAGGCGTGCCGCCGCGCGGGGCTGATTACCGGCGTGGCGACCAGCGTGTGCGCCAGCAACATCGACGATTTACTCTCGGAAACGTGGCTGCGGCGGCTGATCCAACTCGGCGTGCACTACGCCTGGTTCCACACCTACCGCCCGGTGGGGCCGCAGCCCAGCGAGCAGTTGGCGCTCACGCCCGACCAGATCGTGCAGGTCCGGCGGTTCGTCGTGACGATGCGCTCGAAACTACCCATCGCCATCGTGGACCCCTACTGGGACCACAACGGCGAGGCGCTCTGCCCAATGGCCACCGGCGTGAGCCACCACATCGGGCCGTCGGGCGCGGTCGAGCCGTGCCCGATCATCCAGTTCGCCACCGATAGTGTGTACGACGAGCGCGGCATTTATAACCTGCTTACGCAGTCGGCGTTCCTGAAGGACTTTCGCGAGGTGTCCGCACAGGCCACGCGCGGCTGTATTGTGCTCGAACGGCCCGACCTCGTGAAGCAACTGGTGCTGAAGCACGGGGCGATCGACACGACGCAGCGGCAGACGGCGATTGCGGAACTCGACAAGCTCACGCCGCGCACCAGCCAGCACCAGCCGGGGCGCGAGATTCCCGAGGGGCACTGGGCGTACCGCTTCGCCAAGTCGCGGTGGTTCTTTGGCTTCGGCGCGTACAGCTAAACTGGGCGACTTTTCGACCGAGGACTCGACCGATGCAGTTGCCGGTAATCACACTCCCCCGCGCCATGGCCCCCACGCATCAGCGCCCCACCCAGAGTGGGGTGCCGCCGACGCGCGCCGAGCGCGAGCGGCTGCAACTGCTGGCCGCGCGCTACGTCGCCGACGAGTCGCCGACGATCCCGCTCTCGTTCGCGGAGTTGCGCGGCCACGCCGACGCCCTCATCGAGCGGGCCGAGATCGAACCGCGCTTCCGCGACTACGCGGCGGTGGTCATCAACTCCGAGGCCAACCGGGTGGCACTCGCCAGCGTGCCGTTCGAGCGCCGCTTACTCTTGCTGCCGAAGTGCCTGCGCGTGGAGGACCGCTGCCCCGCGCCGTTCGACGACTTCGGGCTTCTGTGCAAGAACTGCGGGCTGTGTACGATCCAGGACTTGCAGAGCGAGGCCGAGAAGCTCGGCTACGCGGTGCTGGTCGCCGAAGGCTCCGCGCTGGTAATGGCGATCATCCAGACCGGTAAGATCGACGCGATCATCGGCGTCAGTTGCCTGAGCGTACTCGAAAAGGCGTTCCCGTACATGGAAGCCGCCGCGATCCCCGGCGTCGCGGTGCCGCTGTTGCAGGACGACTGCAAGGACACGGGGATCGATGTCGAGTGGGTGTGGGACTTCATCCACCTCACCAGCGACGACCGCACGTTCCGCCTCGACCTCGACGCGGTGCGGGGCGAAGTCGAGACGTGGTTCGCGCCCGACTCGCTCTCCCGTATTCTGGGCGCGCCCGAGAGTCCGCCGGAGGAGTTGGCGCACGAGTGGCTCGCGCAGGCCGGGAAGCGCTGGCGCCCTTTCCTGGTGGCGTGCGCGTGGCAGGCGCTGCAAGCCGACCCGGCCGCGCTGTTCACCGAGGATGTCAAGCGCCTCGCGGTGGCGGTCGAGTGCTTCCACAAGGCCAGCCTGATTCACGACGACATCGAGGACGGCGACCTGACGCGCTACGGCGCGGCGACCCTGCACGCCGCGCACGGGGTGCCGGTGGCGCTGAACGTCGGCGACCTGTTGTTGGGCGAGGGCTACCGGCTGATCGCCGAGACCGACGCGCCGGCGGAGGTGCGGGCCGAGATGGGCAAGATCGCGGCGCGCGGGCACCGCACACTGTGCCTCGGGCAAGGAGTCGAGTTGGCGTGGGCGAACGATCGCCGCCCCTTGAGTCCCGGCGAGGTCGCGGCGATCCACCAGCGCAAGACCGCCCCCGCGTTCGAGGTGGCCCTTCGGCTGGGGGCCGCACTGGCCGGCGCGCCGGCGGAATTGCACGCGGTGCTCACCGAGTACAGCAACGCGCTCGGGGTGGCCTACCAAATCCGCGACGACTTGGACGACGTGAGTGGC
>CAXTPM010000103.1:0-349 GCA_964245865.1 uncultured Fimbriiglobus sp.
TCAGGAGCCGATTCCGATGCCGAAGTTTCAGGACGTTCTACTGCAGAAGGGCGAGGTCATCGCCCTTGCTGTTGGCGGGGGGCTGGCCGGCCTCCTGGCGGTGTACGGCGTGGCCAAGCTCGCCGGGGCGGACAGCCCCTCGGCGAAGGCCAAGGATTTCACCAGCGCCGCCACGAGCCTCAAGAGCCAGGTCAACGCCGGCGGCGCCCCGGCCGACGAGCTGCCGAAGTGGGTGATGAAGAACGGCGAGTTCGTGCTCATCAACCCGCGCAACTTCGACCTCGCCGGCGTGCCGTTCGAACCGACCACGCTCCCCGACGGCCTGCGCCGCCGGCCGAAGGTGCTCAGC
>CAXTPM010000103.1:359-11829 GCA_964245865.1 uncultured Fimbriiglobus sp.
AGCATCGACAGCGCTGAGATGGCGTACCTCAGCGGCCCGATGATCGCCAACGACATCTACGAAGACAGCGAGGGCCGCACCTACGTCGGCGTGCGCGTCAACGCCGGGAAGAGTGCGATCGACCTCAGCACCGTCAAGCAGCGCAACCGCGATAGCTTTAGGGTGTTCAACGATCCTAGGTACAAAAAGCCCGCCCCCGGCGGTAATCCTGGGCAGCAGGGCGGCGTCCCCGGCCAGCCCGGCGGCGGGCCTCCCGGTTCCGGCGGCGGTTTCCCCGGTGGCCCCCCAGGATCGGGCGGCGGGTTCCCTGGGGGCGGCCCCCCCGGCATGGGCGGCGGTCCCGGCGGTGGTCGGCCCGGCGCCGGTGGCCCCCCTGGGTCGGGCGGCTTCGGCGGTGGCCTGGACCGGCGCGACAACGACACCACCGTCGTCTACAAGCCCGCCGAGGAGGTGATCGCCTCCGGCGAGCAGATCGCCCAGACCGTCTACTCGCTCCGCGCGGTGGTCGTGACCGCCACGTTCCCGATCAAGCGCCAACTCGAAGCGATCCGCACCGCGCTGCGCCTGCGGAGTATCCAAGACGCCGAGGCCGAGTCGGCGGGGCCGGACGGCACTCCTGGGCCGGTGTTCGACGGGGTGGAGGTCGAGCGCAAGGTGTTCGCCCCTGGGGCCACCACCGAGCCGGCGTGGGAGCCGTACCCGGTGTACGAGCGCTACGTCAGCGAGATCGGGCGCCGGCGCACAGCCGACCGCTCCGAGGGCGACTACCTGCCGTACATGATCCGGCCGCTGGCACAGAAGATGGTCACGCCGATGCCGCAGATGGCCGACGGCCTGGGGAACTACCCGCGCATCTACCTCGATTACGTCAAGAAGATCGAGGAGAAGCTCAAGGCCGCCGGCGAGCAGCCGGTGAGCGAGTCGGACGAGTTGAAGCGGCTGCGCGGCCAACTCGGCACCGGCAACCCGTTCGAGCTGCCCGGCGGCGGGAGCGGCGCGGCGGGCGGCTACCCCGGCTCCGGCGGTTCCGGTATGCCCCCCGGTGGCCTCGGCGGTAGCGGCGGCGGTGGCCGGCCCGGCCCCGGTGGCCTCGGCGGTAGCGGCGGCGGTCCCGGCTCGTCCGGCCCGCCTGGGTTTGGCGGCAAGCCCGGCGGGTTCGGCGGCAAGCCCGGTGGCCCCCCCGGCGGTAGCCCGCTCGCCCCGGCGTCGCCGGCCGTCGAGATCGACCACACGCTGGTGCGCTTCCTCGATGTCGATGTCAAGCCCAACCACACCTACCAGTACCGGGTCAAGGTGCGGATGCGCAACCCCAACTACAAAAAGCAGGACGTGAGCGCGAAGCAGGACGCCGAGGACGAGTTCCTCGTGGGCGACTGGCAGACGATCCCCTACGTCGCCTCGGTGCCGCCCGACCGCTACCTCTACGCTCACGACTCCAACGACTACATCGAGTCCGCGACCAAGATCGTCGATTCGACTCGGGGCGGCACCGCGGTGGCGGGGGTGCTCGAAGTGCCCGAAGTGACCAACGGCCGGCGGGCGGTCATGGAAATCCACGAGTGGCGCGACCGCATCCGCATCGAGGGCGGGGCGGGCAACGAGCCGGTCGGCACCTGGATCGTGGCCAACATGCCGATCGCGCCGGGGGAGTACATCGCCAAGCGGCAACTGGTCGAACTCCCCCTGTGGAGCGGCGGGGCGGGGGCCTACGTGCTGCGCGAACTCAGCTCGGGCGTGCGCATCCCGAGGCTCGACCCGTCGAGGCAGCCGAAGGGCTGGCCGGTGAAGTTCGAGACCAAGCAGGTGCTCCTGGACTTCACCGGCGGGCGCGTGAAGGGCCGGCCGGCGGGCGATAAGGACATCACTGACGAGTCCGACACCGAGGTGCTCGTGCTCGACGAGAAGGGGCAGGTCAGCGTGCGCAGCAGCGGCGCCGACAAGCTGGACAAGGCCCGTGCCCAGCGTGCCACGGTGTGGAACGACTGGCTGGGGCGCGTGCGCGAGCGGCGCGACCTCGCCCCGGCGGCGGGTGGCCCCCCCGGCTCCGGTAGCCCCGGCGGCTTCGGCAAGCCCGGCGGCGGGGGCGGTGCCCCCGGTGGCGGGCAGGGCGGCAACTAGTCCCGGCGTCACGGCCCTGCTAAACTCTCGAAGCCCAGGGGCGGCCGTCCCTGGGCTTCCGCCCGTTGTGGAGTCCGTGTGACGCTCTTCGACACCCACGCCCACCTCGACGATGAGCGCTTCGCCGCCGACCTGCCGGCGGTGCTGGCACGCGCCCAGGGCGCCGGGGTGGGGCGCGTCCTCACGATCGGCATCGACCGGCGCACGAGCGAGAACGCCAGCCGGCTCGCCGCCGAGTGGCCGATGGTGCAAGCGGTGGTCGGCATCCAGCCGAACTGCTGCGCCGAGGCGAGTCCCGGCGACTTCGACGCGGTGGCGGTGCTGCTCACGCAACCCAAGGTGGTGGCGGTCGGCGAAACCGGCCTCGACCGCTACTGGGACAAGGCGCCGTTCGAACTGCAAATCGACTACTTCCGTCGGCACTTGCAACTCGCCTCCGGGGCTAAGTTGCCGGTGGTGATCCACTGCCGCGAGGCCGAGGCCGACGTGATCGCCGAACTCGAGCGGCACGCCGCACAAGTCGGGCCGGTGCGGGGGGTGATGCACAGCTTCAGCGGCGACGAACTCACGGCGCGGCGGGCACTCGAGTTGGGGCTGCACGTCTCATTCGCCGGAATGGTGACGTACAAGACCGCCGAAAGCCTACGGCAAGTGGCGCGGATCGTGCCGGCCGACCGCATCCTGGTCGAGACCGATAGCCCGTACCTGGCGCCCGTGCCAATGCGAGGGAAGCGCAACGAGCCGGCGTTCGTGGCCCACACGCTCGCGGTGCTGGCGCAGGTGCGGGGCGAGCCGGCCGAGGAGCTAGCGGCGCGGACGACGGCGAACGCGGTGGGGCTGTTCGGGGGTGGGTGAGGTCCCTGGGGCCGCCGGTGCCAATCGGCCCGCCCTCAAGTGCCGGACCCGACCTCATGCGTCGCCGGCTCGTCGGCACTCCCCGTCAGGCGCGGCCAGGCGCGGGCGAGTTTCTTGAGGTCGGCCGGGTCGATGAAGCTCTCCAGGTAGCCGCAGGTCGCACAGGCGTAGTTCCCGACGCGCAGTTGACTGAACCACCCGGCGGGCAGGTAGTTGCGGTGGCCGAACGCGCGGCGCTGGACGCGGACATCGGTGCCGCCGCACTTCGGGCAGGTGCCGCAGGTCAGGTTGGGGTCGTGGTCGGTCACGGGCGTTTCTCCTCGGGCGGCGGACTCGAGCCGCTGGCAGCCTGTTCGCCGGGCGGGGCGGCGGATTTCTCGGCCGCACCATAGGCCGGCGTCCACTTCCACCACGTCCACGCGCCCATGAGGATGCCGTAAACTAGTCCGCCGAACGCGCGTTCCTTCGCCGACGTGACCACGGCGGTTCGGTTGATCGCGTGAAGGGTTCCCTCTCCCCACGCCTCGGCCAAGGTCACGAGCAGAGCGACGGCGGGCAGGACTACGGCCCCGAGGGCGGGGAGCAGCCACCACGCGGGCACCCCGGCGACGCCCGGAGGCTTTACGCGGTCTGCGGCTTCGGCCCCCGATGATTTCATGCCGGTGGATTGTCGCCCCGCCGGCCGACGCGGTCAAGGAAAATCCTCGCCTGGCGCAATCCCGCACTGCCCCCGGCGAATACGCCCCGACGGCGCCGGTGTGGTTCGGAGTGGCTAGCATGATCCGCCTCGGTTGCCCGACTTGCGACGCGGTGTACCTCGCCGACCCCGGCCGCGCGGGCCAGGTGGCGGAGTGCCCCGCGTGCCGGGCGCAGTTCCAGATTCCGGGGGCGGTCGCGCCCGAAGCACCATCCGGGGGGAGTTCGCACCGCCGGCTGCACGCGCCGCCCGCGCCGGTGGAGATCGAGCCGTGCGCCCGCTGCGGCGCGCGCTCGGCGGTGATGCCGCACGACTTGGGCGAGCAGGTGGGGTGCCCGAAGTGCGGCGACTACGCGACTGCCGCCGAGCGGCGCGCCCCGGAGGCCGAGCGCGTGCGGCTGCGGGCGCGCGTGGCCGGGGTTGCGAACGTCGCGCGGGAGCGGGTCCGCGCCCAGATGCGCGCCAACCGCCGCCCCGAGGGCTACACCCTGGAGGTGGGTACGGGCAAGCCCGGCGGCGTGATCGCGCTCGCCATTTTAATGCTCATCGGCAGCGTCTACGCCCTCGTGCACTTCGTGGCGCTCGCCGCCGGCAGCGTCTGCCTGTGCGTCGGCTACCCGCCGATGCTACTGTCGCTGGTGTGGGCGGGCCTGGCGATGGCCCGCGCGATTACGCTGTTGCAGGCCAACCCCTCGCGCGTGCCGCCGACGGTGCTCTTGGTCGCGCAGGTGCTGTTGATTCTGAACCTCGACCTCGTGAACTTCGCGCTCGGGGTGGCGGGGCTGATCGTGGCCCGCACCTCCCCGGTGGCGGGGTACTGGCGCGAGGAGTCGAATTAAAGCAGGGGCGACCGTCCGCGGGCTTTCACCGGCGCGGGGGAGTTCATATCCTTAGCCCCCGAACGCCCCCCTCACACTGAGCGCCCCGCGATGATCCGCTTCGCCTGCCCCGGTTGCGCGATGGAATACTCCGTCAGTCCGTCGAAGGCGGGCAAGGCGGGCAAGTGTCCCAAGTGCGGCTCGCAGTTCCTCGTCCCCGACGCCGCCGACGCGCCGGCCCCGACTGGCGGCGGCACGCCGATGAACCTCGACCCGCTGCCGGGCAGCGCCCCGCGCCGCTCGCTCCCGGACGCCCCGCCCCCGCCGACGGCGAACCCCGGCGAGCCGGTGGAAATCTCGCCGTGCCCCGGCTGCGGCGCGCGGCTATCGGTGCTGGGCGGCGACTTGGGGCTGGATGTCGAGTGCCCGACGTGCCGCGAGGTCTACGTCGCCAAGCGCGCCCCCCAGGCGGTAGCGCCCGCGAGTCCGCCGCCGCCGAGTTCGGCGCGCTCGGGCAGCAGTAGCCGCAGGAGTCTACTCGACGAGGCCAACGCTGCCGAGGCGTCGCGCGGCCGGGGCCGGGACAACGAGGACGACGACGACCGGCGCGGGGGCGACCGGCGGAGTCGGCGCCGGCGCGAGGAGGAGGAGGAACTCGACGACCTGCCGCCGCGCCGGCGGGGCCGGTCTCGGCGGGGCGGCGGGAGGGTGGTCATCTCGCGCGTCAACGTCCTCTCGGCGGGAAAGCTTTATGGCGGGTTTCTGGGTGGGTTCTTCCTAATACTGATTCTGCTGTTCACGGGCCTCTTCCTTGTCGCCGCGCTCTTCGGTCTGGCTAAAAACGTGCCGCTGGGGGACGCCCTGCTCCGGCTCGTTTTCGCGGTGTTTATCTTGCCGTTCGTCTATTTCGTCATCGGCTTCGTCGTCGGCTGCATCGCGGCCGTCGTTTACAACGCAGTCGCCGGGGTCGTGGGCGGCATCGAGTTGGAGTTGGACGACGCCTGACGAACTCGCATCGCGGAGTTCGGGGCGACGAACGTCGCCGGGGCAGGCCCGCCCGATTCACTGCCCACGGATTACCGCGAGTCCAGACCCAGGGACGAACGTCCCTGGGCTTTCCGCGCACCACTTCTGGTTCCCGTCCTCCCTTCCGCACTCCGCGCTCCGCACTTCCGCGGAACCCCGCCGCCACCTCGGGGTTCCATGCCCTAGACTGGGCGCACTCTCGCCCCGCCCGCACCACCCCGAGGGGTCGCACGCCATGCCCCGATTTCGCGCCAAACTCGCCCTCGGCCTCGCGCTCGTCACGGCGCTGGGCGCCGCCACCGCCGCGCAGTCCCCCCCGGCGCTGGGGCAACTGACGCCCGCGCAGCGCGAGAAGCTGAAGGCCAAGCTCGCCGAGCAGGGGGGCAAGCTGACCCCCGAGCAGCGCGAGAAGTTGAAGGCCCGCCTGGAGGGCAAGAAGGGCGCCGGCAAGCCCGCGCCCGCCGCGACGCCGGCCAAGAAGCCTGTAACGCCGACCGCCCCGCCGCCGCCGCGCCCCAAGCCACTGCCGGCGCCCGAGGTGGCCAAGCTCATCGACGCGGAGATCGACGCCAAGCTCGCCGCGGACAACCTGAAGCCCGGCCCGCTGGCCGACGACGCGGAGTTCCTGCGCCGGGTCTCGCTCGACCTCGTCGGGGTCATCCCCACGGCCGACGAGGCCCGCGCGTTCCTGGACTCGACCGACCCCGCCAAGCGCGAAAAGCTCATCGACGCCCTGCTCGCGTCGCCCAACTTTGGGCGCCGCCAGGCCGACATCTGGACGGCCAAGCTCGTGCCGCGCGACACCGACACCAAGTTCGTGCCGCGCGAAGTCTTCGCCGAGTGGTTCGCCAAGCGCGTCAACGAGGGCGCGACCTGGGACAAGCTCACCGCCGAGATCGTCGGCGCCGACGGCCCCCTGGAGGAGAACCCCGCGACGGTATTCTTCATCGCCAACCGCCACATCGACAAACTCACCGACGCGGTCGGCACGCACTTTTTGGGGGTGCAGATCGCCTGCGCGCAGTGCCACAAGCACCCCTACACCGATTGGAAGCAGGACGACTACTGGGGGCTGGCCGCGTTCTTCGAGAAGGTGCAGGCCAAGCCAGTGTCGAACCCCAACCGCACCACCAAGCCCGGCGAGCGCCCCGCCGGGGTGGTCGAGGGGGCCGGGCTGCGGGGCAAAAAAGACGAGTTCTTCCCCGCCGGCGCCAAGCACCTGCCGCCGAAGTTCCTCGGGGCCGAGGCGCCGACCTTGAGCGCGACTGCCCCGTACCGCCCGGCCCTGAGCGCGTGGCTCACCACCGGTCGCACGCCGTACTTCAGCCAGGCGTATGTGAACCGCGCGTGGGCGCAACTCTTCGGGCGCGGGCTGGTCAACCCGGTGGACGATCTCGACCCCGACCACGCCGCGACGCACCCGAAACTCTTCGAGGCGCTCGCCGGGCAGTTCTACGCCACGGGGTTCGACATCAAGCAACTCTACAAGGCGCTGGCACTGTCGAACGCCTACCAGCGCACCAGCAAGGTGGCGAGCGCTAAAGCCGACGAGCCGAGCTACGCCACCATGATGGTAAAGGTCATGTCGCCCGAGCAGCTTTACGACAGCCTCGCCGCCGTGGTGCCGGCCACCGTGTCCGTGGCGGCGCCGAACCCGAAGTCGAACAACAAGGCGCTTCCCGCCGCCGACCAGCTCCGCAACCGCCGCGAGGGGTTCGTGACGTTCTACCTCGCCGGCAGCGAGACCCCCAACGCGGCCGAATACGAGGCGGGCATCCCCCAAGCCCTGCGGCTGATGAACTCGCGCCTGATCGGCAGCCCGAAGGCGGTCGAGCCTTACGCCCCCAAGGGGAGTTCGCCGGCGGCGGCGGTGCCCGAGTTGGTGCTCGCAGCACTCTCGCGCCGGCCGACCTCCGAGGAACTGGGCCGCTTCACGGCGTACTACCGCGAGCACGGGGCGAACGCGGCGGCTTACGCCGATATCCTCTGGGCGCTCTTGAACTCCAGCGAGTTCGCGCTGGTTCGCTAACTGGTCGGTTCCGCGCCGTCGCGGACGGCGGGCTTTCCCTTACACGACACACAATCCTACCGAGTGATGCCATGCTGAACCCCTCGCGCCACCTCGAACTCCACCGCCGCGACTTGCTCAAAGCCACCACCGCCGGGGTCGGCGTCGCGGCCGCATCGGGCTGGATGAGCGTGCTCGCCCAGGCCGCTGCCGAGGCCAAGCCGGCCAAGCAGAAGTCGGTCATTCTGTTGTGGATGGACGGCGGGCCGTCGCACAAGGACACCTTCGACCTCAAGCCCGGCAGCACCGGCGCCGGCGACTTCCAGCCGATCAAGACCTCCGCACCTGGGGTCGAGATCAGCGAACACCTGCCGAACGTGGCGAAGTGGATGCACGCCGGGTGCCTGGTGCGCGGGATGACCAGCCCCGAGGGCGCCCACAGCCGCGCCAAGTACAACCTGCACACCGGCTACCGCGAGGGCGCCGGCGGCGTGACGTATCCGAGTATCGGCGCGGTGGTCGGGCACGAACTCGGCACCACCGAGTCGGCGGTGCCCAACTTCGTGAGCATCGGCGCCCGCAGCTACGGCTCGGGCTACCTCGGGCCGAAGTACCAGCCGCTTTTAATTAGCGACGCCACGCGCGGGCTGGACGACCTGAAACTCCCGGTGCCGGAGTCGCGCTTCGCCGGGCGCCTCGACTTGCTGGACAGTATGGAAAAGGCCTTCTACCACGAGTACAAGGCGGGCAGTGCCCAGGCCCACTCGACCGCGTATGACCGCGCGGTGACGCTGATGCGCAGCCCGCAGGCGAAGGCGTTCGATGTCTCGCTCGAACCCGCGAAGTCTCGCGCCGCCTACGGCACGGGCAAGTTCGCCGACGGGGTGCTGATGGCCCGGCGCCTGGTCGAAGTCGGCGTGCCGTTCGTCGAAGTCTCGCTCGGCGGCTGGGACACCCACCTCGACAACTTCACGAAGGTCAAGACCCTCTCCGGCACCTTCGACACCCCCCTCGCCGCACTTTTAGCCGATCTCAAGCAGCGCGGGATGCTCGACACCACTCTGGTGGTGTGGATGGGCGAGTTCGGCCGCACGCCGAACATCAACACCCGCGGCGACAAGCCGGGGCGCGACCACTACCCCAAAGCCTGGAGCCTGGCGATGTTCGGCGGCGGCCTGCGGGGCGGCTCGGTCGTCGGCAAGACCGACGCGCAAGGCGCCACGGTGGTCGAGCGTCCCGTGACCCCGGCGGACTTCCTCGGCACGGTGTGCGAGCTAGTCGGGATCGACCACACCAAGAAGTTCGAGACCGCGACGGGCCGGCCGATCCAGATCGTGGAGAAGGCGACGACGTTTACGAAGGATGTGGTTTGAGCAAAGTGTGAGTGAGAAGAGTGAAGTGTGAAACGAAGAGGAGACTGGCCACAGCGGCTGTCTCCTCTTCGTTTCACACTTCACTCTTCTCACTCACACTTGGAGCACGGCGAGCTACTTCCGCTTCTTCTTCTGCACCCGCCGCGCCGCGCGGCTGTTGGCCACGGGGTCGGTCGCCTTGCCGGTGTCGCCGGGGCGCTCGGGGTTGCGCACCTGTCGCATCATCTGCTGCTCGGCCTGGAGGCGCTGCTGCTCTTCGAGCTTGTCGCGCAGGCGCCCCATCAGCCCCTTGCCCGGCGCGGCGGGGGCGGTCGGGCCGAGTTTCGCGCCGTTGCCGCTGGGGCCGCTCGGGCCGGGCGGCGGCAGGGTAATCACCGGCTTCTTCATCAGCTTGCGCTCGGCGATCGCCCACGCGGTGCCGCAGATGAAGTAGAGGCACAGGCCGGCCGGCATCTTGTAGAAGAAGATCACCATCAAGAGCGGCATGAAGCGCTGAATCTTCTGCTGGAACTCCTGGTTTTCGTCCATCGCCGGCGGCATTGAAATATACATCTGCACGAAAATCAGCGCAGCCGCGAGCAGGGGCAAAATGTTCAAGTAAGGCCCGAAGTAGTGCCACGCGCCGAGGTTGTACAGCGTCGTGAATACCGGTATCTTCTCGCCCCAGTACGCCAGCATGTCCGGCGCGGCGAGGTTGGGGAACCACAGGAACGGCTCCAGCCGGAAGAACACGCTCTCCTGCAGGCAGAAGTAAAGTCCCGTGAGGATCGGGGCTTGCGCGAACAACAACAAGCAACCGCCCATTGCGCCCAAGGGTTTGATGCCGTGCTTGAACGTCAGGCGCATCTTCTCCTGCTGGAGTGTGGTCGGGTCGTCTTTATACTTCTCGGTCAGCGCGTCCATCTCGGGCTTCATGGCTGCCTGCTTGGCCTGCATCACCGCCATCGTGTACTGCTGCCGCCGGCTGGGAATCAATAGCAGCAGGCGCACCAGCACGGTGAGCATGACAATATTCAGTCCCCACACCGGCACGTAGCGGTGGAAGAACCCAAGCAGGCCGTGCATGGTGTTGGTGAAGAAAATCACCACGTCCGACCAGTAGATGGCACTGGCGATGCGGCCGAAGACGTTCGGCAAGGCGTAGTCGGTGAGCGTGGCAAGGGTGAGGTCGTTGGCGTAGCGGTCCACGAGGGCCGGGTTCGCCGGCTCGGGTTCGGGCTTCCCGGCGTTCGCGCGGCCGACGGACTGCTTGAGCAGGCGCACCTTCAGCGGCCCGTTGTAGATCAGGTAGGCGTGCCGCACCGTCTGGCCGGGGTCGAGTTCCAGGGGCTTCGAGACGGCGCGGAACGTGACATCCGAGAGGAAGTTTTGGTACGCCGGGTCGCTCGGCGCCGGCTCGCGCGTCGGGCGGACGTACTCCCACACGTCCCGCTTCGCCGCGTCCGCGACGGTGTCGTCAATCGCAAGCGCGCTGGCGAAGTACTGCGACCCCACGGCCGCGTACTTGAACTGGTCGGCCCCCGCCGGCACCTGCTGCCCGCCGTGCTGGGCGTTCACCGTCGCCGAATCCGCGACGGTGCGGCGCACCGCGCCGCGCGGGGTGACGCTGCCGGTGTAGACGTTGCGGAAGCTCTGGGCGTACCACTCCCCCTCGACGGGGATGCCGCGCGGGCCGGACACCTGGTAGCGGAATAGCCCTTTGGTGCGCTCCCGGCCCGCGTCGGCTTGGATTTCGACGCCGAACCCGAGGTGGTAGTCGCCGGGGCTGTAGGTGAAAATCTTCCTGATGGTGACGAAGTACGGCGCCCCCAAACTCGTCTGGAACACGACGCGCTGGACTTCACTCGTGCGCTCGTTGGCCACCACGTCCCACACCCGCTCGCCGAGTTCGGGGCTGGGGTACTTCGCGTTCATCCGATCCGAGTCGGAGGGCTGCACCAAGGGGTCGTCGGGGCTGGGGTAGTGCAAGAGTTGGTACGACGCATCGCTCAACAGGGCGGCAGTGGCGGGCGACACGGGGCCGGGGTTGAGCGAGGGGAACGCGCCGCCGTCGGGTTCCTGCAAGCTGTCGGGGTCGCGCGGCCGCTTGACTCCGGGGATCAGGCGCAGGGGCTGCGTCTCGCCGTTCACTTTGACTTCGCGGCCGAGGCGGTTGGCCTCCTCGAAGCGGTTCAGGATCACCGACTGCACCGCGCCGCCCTTGGTGGTGAGCAGCGCCGCGAGGAACGCATCCCGGCTACCCAGCGGCAGCAACTCGGCGGGCTTGGCCGGCGCGGCGGGCTTCGGCGGGGCGGCAGCCCCCACCGGTGCGACCGGCGCTTTGGGCGGCTCGTAGCGGCTGCGAGCCGGGAAGCCGGCGAGGTTCGGCTGGAGGTAGACCGCGGCGCCCACTAACGCCTCGAACCCCTCGCGCGCCGGCACCACCGGCTTCGCGGCGGGCGGGGGGAAGTAGGTCTTCTGGACGTAGTAGTAGCCGCCGACTATTCCAGTGGCGAGGACGGCGAACGCGATGTAGTTCGGCAGATTTTGGCGCATACCGTGATGATACGCGCGGCGAATGGGGTCACAAGGGACG
>CAXTPM010000104.1:0-11785 GCA_964245865.1 uncultured Fimbriiglobus sp.
CGCGGGCCGCTCCGGGGCTTCCCGCGCCCGTCCTGGAAGGCGTTCAACTCCACCGGCACGCCGGGGCCACCCAGTTTGGGGTCGAGCCGGCCGCTGGCGCTCACAATCGCGTCGCGGATCGCCTCGCCTTCGAGGCGCTTCACGCGGAAGTGACTCAGTAAAAGGTTGCCGGGGTCGCGCTCGGCCGCGCCGGGCGGCGCGTCGGAACTCAGGGCGAACGTCCGGCTGAGCAAGAGTCGGCGGATCAGGCGCTTCGTCGAGAAGCCGTCGGCGGCGAAGTCGAGCGCGAGCGCGTCGAGCAACTCGGGGTGCGTCGGGGCGTCGCCGAGCGCGCCGAAGTTGTCCGGCGTGCCGACGAGTCCGCGCCCGAAGAGGTGGTGCCAGGCGCGGTTGACCGCCACGCGCGCCAGGAGCGGGTTTCGCGCCGGGTCGGTGAGTTCGCGCGCCAACTCCGCGCGGCCGCTGCCGAGCTTCAAAGACAAGGGCGCGCCGCCGAGCGCGGCGAGGTTACGCTTCGGCACGAGTTCGCCCCGAGCGCGCGGGTTGCCGCGCACGAACACCGCCTCGTCGGGCGCCGGGCCGTCCCAGAGTGCGGGGGCGAGGCGCGACTGCTTGGTGACGCGCGCTTGGAGCGCCGCCCACTCGGCGTCGAGCCTCGCGCGCAGGTCGCCGGGCAACTCCGCCGCGACCTCCGGCGCCGGCCGCAACTCCGGCGGCGCGGAATCGCTCATTGCCACGAGCGACACGGCGAAGTCCGACCCCGGCGCGGCGCTAAACTCCAGGTGCAGGGGCCACCCCTTGTACTCGGCGAGGTCGAGCGTCACCCAGCGGTACACGCGGCCGGGTGTGTCGAAGTCGTGCAGGAGTTTGCCGTGCAGCGGGCCGTCGAGCACGGTGTGGCCGCACACGGCGGCGTAAATCGTCCCCTTGCCGCGCACCAGCGCGTGAACCTTGTTGGCCACTAGGGGTGTGGTGCGGGTGCGGAACGCGCTCCCGGCCGGCGGGCGGCGCCTCAGGCCGTGCGGCTCGGGTTCGCTCCCCGGCGCCTCGGTGCGAGTCGCCCAGATAGGGTCGTAGGCGACTGCGGCGCGCGGCTCGATGAACCAGGTGCCGTCGGCGGCGCGGGCAAGGCTCCCGACCGGGCGGGGGCCGTTGCCATACGCCGCGTCGTCGGGGAGCCACTCCGAGGGCGCGAGCCTGACCGCGTCGAGTAGCGTTGTGGCGGTCGCGCGCCAGGCGTCGAGTTCCGGCCCAGGCTCCGGGGTGAACGGCGCGTGTGCGGCGATCCGGCCGTAGAACGCGGCCAACTCGCCGGCCAGCTTGCGCGACTCGGCCCGGCCGTCGAGGCGCACCTGCCGGTACGCGCCGCCCTGCAGCAGCCCGAACATCGCGGCGTAGTCGGCCGCGCCGATGGCGTCGAACTTGTGGTCGTGGCAGCGCGCGCACGCCACCGTCAGGCCGAGGAATGCCTTGCCGAACACGTCGATGCGGTTATCGAGCCGGTCGGCCTCGTCTTGCCGCAAGTCCACCGGCGAGTGGACCTCTTCGCCCAGGTGCCAGAACCCCGTGGCGACCACCGACTCGTCGCCGCCCGTACTCGGGTCGATCCGCGGGTTCGGCAAACAGTCGCCGGCGAGGTGCTCGCGCACGAACTGGTCGTAGGGCACGTCGGCGTTGAGTGCCCGCACCACGTAGTCGCGGTATTGGTAGGCGTTCGGGATCGGGTGGTCGAACTCGTGCCCGCGCGACTCGGCGTAGCGCACCAGGTCGAGCCAGTGCCGGCCCCAGCGCTCGCCGTAGTGGGGGCTAGCCAGCAGGCGGTCCACCGCGCGCGCTTGAGCGTCCGGCAATTCGTCGGCCTCGAACGCCGCCTGCTCGCCGGGGGTGGGTGGCAGCCCGGTAACGGCGAACGTCGCGCGCCGCAGCCACACCAGCTTGCCGGCGTCGGGCGCGGGACTCAGCCCGGCGGCGTCGAGCTTCGAGAGGACGAAATGGTCGGCCGGGTCGCGCGGCCACGCCGGGTCGCGCACCGATGGGACTTCGGCGCGGCGGGGCGGCTGCCAGGCCCAGTGGGAGGCTTTGCGCGCAGCGAGGTCGAACGCCGGCTTCTTGTCGGTCGCCGACTCGGCCGCGCCGGAGTCGGGCCACGGGGCGCCGTCCCTCACCCACGCCTCGAAGTCGCGGACCACCGCGGCGGGGAGTCTACCCTTCGGCGGCATCTGCATGTCCGGGTTGGCGTAGCGGATGGCTTCGAGCAGCGTGCCTTTGGCCGCGTCCCCCGGCACCAGCGCCGGGCCGGTGTCGCCCCCACTCAAAAGTGCCGCGCGGCCGTCGAGGCGCAAGCCCCCCTTCTGGGCCGTCGCGCCGTGGCACTTCTGGCAGTGCTCGACGAGCGCGGGGCGAATCTTCGACTCGAAGAGCGCCGCCTGGTCGGCCGTAACGGGGGCGGGGGCCGGCGGGGCGAGGAGCGCCAGGACTAGGCCGAGCATCATCGGGAGCGCTCCGGGAGGGCGCGGGGGCGGGAGTCGGGGCATTGTACCGCGCCGCCGACGGGGGGCGAATCTGTACCATGACTCCCCCGTCCGAATCCCGTCCCGATGGCACACCCCATGCGCCCCGTAATCGCCCTCGTCGCCGCCGCCGCCCTGCTGCCGCTCGCCCTCGGCCTCGCCGCCGAGCGCGCCGTGCCCAAGGCCGGCCAGGCGCTGCGCTCCGAAACCGTGGCCGTCAACGGCATGGTGTGCGCCTCGCACCCGCTGGCGGCGCAGATCGGCCTGGATGTCTTGAAAAGTGGCGGTAACGCGGTCGATGCGGCGATTGCGACCAACGCCGCGCTCGGCCTGATGGAGCCGACCAGTTGCGGCGTCGGGGGCGACCTGTTCGCCATCGTCTACGACGCGAAGTCCCAGAAGATGTACGGCCTGAACGCCAGCGGCCCGGCGGCGAAGCGCGCCACCATCGACTACTTCCGCTCCAAAAAACTCGACGCGATCCCCGAGCGCGGGCCGCTGTCGTGGTCGGTGCCGGGGTGCGTCGGCGGCTGGGACGCGCTGCAGTCCCGCTTCGGCACCCGCAAGTTGGGCGAGCTACTCGCGCCGAGCATCCGCTACGCCGTCGAAGGGGTGCCGGTGCCGGAAGTGATCGCCGGGTACTGGAAGGCGAGCGAGCGGCTGCTCGCGGCCGACCCCGGCCTCGCCGAGACGTTCCTGATCGACGGCCGCTCCCCCGCCGCCGGGCAGGTGTTCAAGAACCCGCGCCTCGCCGAGACGTACCGCAAGATCGCCGAGGGCGGGCGCGACGGCTTCTACAAGGGCGACACCGCCGCCAAAATCGTGGCGTTCTCCGGCGCGGTCGGCGGGCTGCTCGGCGCCGACGACCTCGCCGGGTTCCAGCCCGAGTGGATCGACCCGGTTTCGACGAACTACCGCGGGCACGAGGTGCACGAACTGCCGCCGCCGGGGCAGGGGATCGCGGCGCTGCAAATCCTCAACCTGCTGGAAGCGCACGACCTCAAGAAGATGGGGCCGGAGTCGCCGGACTACTGGCACCTGATGATCGAGGCGAAGAAACTCGCGTTCGCGGATCGGGCGCGCTACTACGCCGACCCGCGCTTCGCCAAAGTCCCCACGCCGGCGCTGATCTCCAAGGAGTACGCGGCGGCGCGCGGCAAGTCGCTCGACCTCAAGCGCGCGAGCGTTGACCCCCCGGCCGGGGACGGGCTGCTCGGCAAGGCCGACACGGTGTACCTGTGCGCGGTGGACAAGGACCGCAACTGCGTCTCACTCATCCAGTCGAACTACACCGGCTTCGGCTCGTACCGCGGCGCGCCCGGCACGGGGTTCGGGCTGCAAAACCGCGGGTGCCTGTTCTCACTCGACCCCGCGCACGCCAACAAGCTCGAACCCGGCAAGCGCCCGTTCCACACCATCATCCCCGCGATGCTCACCAAGGGCGGACTGCCGGTGATGCCGTTCGGCGTCATGGGCGGCGACATGCAGCCGCAGGGGCACGCCCAAGTCGTCGTCAACCTCCTCGACTTCGGCATGGGCGTGCAAGCCGCCGGCGACGCGCCGCGCCTGGAGCACGTCGGCAGCGCCACCCCCACCGGCAAGCCCGAGGCCACCCCCGGCGGCACCGTGCTCGCCGAACCCGGCATTCCCGAATCGGTCGTTAAGGAGTTGACGAGCCGGGGGCACGCCGTGCGGCGCGTGCGTGTGAATAGTGGCGGCTACCAGGGCATCCTCATCGACCGAACCGGCGGCGGACTCGGCGTGCTCCGCGGGGGCAGCGAGAGCCGCAAGGACGGGCTGGCGGCGGGGTACTAGCAGCGCGGTATGATGGCAGGGCGAGGGACGACCCAACGCAGGGCGAAGCGATGACGACGGTAACACTCGAAGAAGCGCAGGCGCGGCTACCCGAGTTGATCGCCGGACTCGCGGGCGGGGTCGAGGTGATGATCACCCAGAACGGGCGGGTGGTTGCCAGACTCGTAGGCGCAGAGCCTACCCCGCCCCCCCCCAGCCTGAAAGGCTGGCGGTGGTCAGCCCAGGGCAACGCCCTGGGTTCCCGTGCAGGTCGGCAGCGTTCGGGCCGCTACCGTGGGTGAGCGGCCTACTTCCGCCCCAACTTCACCACCACGCCCTTGTCGGTCCCCACAACGATGCCCCCCTCCGCGAGCGCCGCCGACGCGGTGATCGGTGAACCCAGGCTGAGTTGCTGCACGATCCGCCCGTCGGCGAGGTTGAGCACGTAGAACTCGCCGGTGCCCGACTGGCTCCCGACGTACACCCGAGTACCGACCACCAGCGGGCTGGCATCGACGTTGCCATCCAGCGCGACGGACCACTTCTCGGCGCCCGAAAGCGGGTCGAGGGCGTAGAGCTTCTTGTCGCGGCTCCCCACGAGCACCGCAGTGGGTGTGATCGCCGCGCTCGAGTAGAACGGCTGCTGGCGGCGCTTGGCCTCGAACATCCACACGCGCTTGCCGGCCTTGTAGTCGATGGCGAGCACCTGATTCGTCATCGTGCCGACATACGCCAAGTCGGCCCCGACGGCGGCGGTGGCGCCGGCCTGCCCGCCGAGGTCGCACTGCCGCTGCTCCTTGCCGGTCGCCACGTCGAGGATGTGCAGAATGCTGTCGCACCCGGCCACGAAGGTGGAGTTGCCCACCACCGGCGCGGCGCCGTTGATCGGGCCGTCGATCTTGAACTCCCAGACCTTCTCGCCCTTGGGGTTCAGCCGGTACAGCGTCGAGTCGTGCGAGCCGATCAGAATATCCTCACCCACGAAGTTTGCCCCGGCGTGGATTTCGCCCTGCGTCTCGAACGCCCAGACCTTGGCACCCGTGGCCGCGTCGAGGGCGTAGAACTTGCCCTCCATGTCGCCGACGTAGACGCGGTTGCCCCGCACGGCCGGCGGGGCGCGCAGCACGCCCAGGGGCGTCTTCCACTTCATCTTGCCGTCACTCTCGTTGAGCGCGTAGAGGCTGCGGTCGAGCGAGGCGACGTAGACGGTCCCGCCCGCGACCGCCGGCGTGGCGTCGATGCCGTCGCCGCACTGCGCGGTCCAGACTTCGGCGAGTTGGTCGGGCAGGGCGGGCGTGGCGGCAGGGGCGAGGCCGGTCATCGCGGCGTCGCCCCGGAAGACGGGCCAGTCGGCCGAGGCGGTGGCCGCGGTGAAGACTAGCAACACGGCGAGCGCGGCGGCTTTGTTCCCTACCCCCCTGAGGGGGAGGGCTAGGGGGAGGGGGGAACTCGCCGGAGCCGATGGGGCCAAGAGCGGGTTCGACTCACTCCTACTGGGTGGGCCACCCCCCACCCTAGCCCTCCCCCTCAGGGGGGGAGGGGATAGGAGGGAGCGGGCGGCAGTGACTCGGCGGCGCATCGGACATCTCCAGCGGAACTTGTCACCACGCCGCGCGGTACACGGCTTCCAACTCGCGCTCGCCCACCTCGCGCGGGTTGAAGCGTGCGGTCCACTGTGCGTTCGCCTCCACGGCCAAGACCGGCAGGATCGACTCGCTGACTCCGCAGTCCCGCAGCCGGGTCGGCAGGCCGGCGGCGCGCACCAACTCGCCGAGCCGATCCGCGAGGGCCGCCGCCGGGTCGGGGCCGGGGTCCGCGCCGACGGCGCGCAGCAACTCGGCGTAACTCGGGTTCGCCGCCGGGCCGTTGAATCGCACCACGTTGGGGAGCATTACGCCAATGGCCACGCCGTGCGTGAGGCCGTAGTGGGCGGTGAGCGGGTTGGCGCAACTGTGGCAGATCCCGAGCATCGCGTTCTCGATCGCGCTCCCGGCCAAGTACGCCCCCAACTGCATTGCGGCGCGCGCCTCCAGGTCCGATGGGTCGCGCAGCACCGCGGCGAAGTTCGGCGCGAGTTGCCGCCACGCCGCGAGGGCGAAGCTGTCGGAGACGGCGTTGCGCTTCCGGCAGACGAACGCCTCGACGGCGTGGGCCACCGCATCAATCCCGGTGACGGCCGTCACCCCGGCGGGCTGCGAGAGTGTGAGTTCGGGGTCCAAGAGCGCTACGGCGAACGCCGCCTTGCGGTCGCCGCAGGCCATCTTAAAGTGCGTCGAGTCGTCGGTAATCAGGGCGTAACTCTGGGCCTCCGAGCCGGTGCCCGAGGTCGTCGGCACTCCCAGGCTCGGCAGCATCGGCTTGGTCGCCCTGCCGTGGCCCTTGTAGTCGGCCATACGCCCGCCGTTGGTGGCGATGAAGTTGATCCCCTTCGCGCAGTCCATGGCGCTGCCGCCGCCGAGGGCGATGAGGCCGTCGGCGCGGTGCGACTTAGCGATCTCCGCGCCGTGGTGGACTTCGCTTTCCGAAGGGTTTTCGGCCACCCCGTCGAAGGTGGCGACATCCAGGTCGGCACCGCGCAGCAGATCGACTACCCGGCCGGTGTGCCCGGCGGCGCGCAGGCCGGGGTCGCTCACGAGGAGCGGCCGGCGGATACCCAGTTCGCGGGCCAACTCGCCGAGCCGGCTAATACTGCCGGCCCCGAAGACGACGCGGTTGAGCGGTTGAAAATCAAACGCGGGCGGCAGGGGTCCGACTCCCTTGGATTTGCAGCGCCCGCTGGTGGTACAGGTGCGTGAACAGGTTCCCCTCGTGCGGCTGGTCCCACGTCAGGCGGTTGGTCGGCAGCATCCCGAGGTTCAGCCGCTCGACGTGCGGGCAGGCCATCGCTTGCGCTTGGAACTCCTCGCTGTCGCTAAACAGGCTCGCGGCAAGGGTGTAGCCGACGCGCGAGAGGATTTCGTCCTGCGGGCACTCGATCACGCTGGCGTAGGGAAACAAGAACTCCTTGTTGGCCAGAGGGTGCTCCGGCGTTTCGCAGCGGATGATCGTCGGCAACAGGTACGCGATGTTACCCTCTTCCACGAGTCGCGGCGTGCCGCGCAGTTGCTCGGTGACATCGGTCGCGCCGGGCACCTTGAGGTTCTCGTCGATCATCGCGTTGATCGCCTTGGCCACCTCGGGCTTGGCGAAGCCGCTGATCTGGCACTCGGGGTCGTCCCAGGCGCGCGGCTTCATCTGAATGAAGCGCTCCGCGAGGGCGTGGGCGATCCGATCCGCGTTCTTGGGCGTCCAGACCGCCGAGGCGTTCACGCACGCCCGGCCACCGTTCGCGGCGATGGCCTCCACCATCACGTCGGTGTACGGCTCAAAGTTCTCGGCCGCGTCCTCGTCGAAGATCAGCTTCGAGTAGCCGGTGCCGTGAATCTCGACGCGCGGATCGTTCTTGTACGGGGCCATCGTTTTGTCGTCGCCGAACGCCATGCTCCGGCCGCAGAGCCGGAGAATGTCCGACGATCCGGCGTGGTCGGTCGGCAGGAACGCCACAAATTGCGGCGGCAGGCCCGCCTTCAGGAACGCTTGGATGACCCGCATCGGCGTCCACGGCTCCTCGCGGCCGGGTTTCAGCAAGAGCGGCATCTTGAACGCGATCGTCGGCACCCACAGGCTGTGCACGCCCGGCGAGTTACTCGGCAGCACCGCCCCGAACACGCTGGTGGTGGGGTAAAACGCCTGCATCCGGCCGGACTTGGTCGTGTAGCCCTTGTCGAACGCCTCGAGGTCGAGTCCCCGCGTCAGGCCGGCCAACACCTCCTCAATGTTTTCGAGCACGTAATGCACTTTGAGCGCGTTCCGCCGGCAGAACACCATCGGCGACCCCGTAGTGGCCGAGAGGTTCCGCACGTAGTCGTCGAACGAGAGTTCGGCGTCCCCGCAGGGCAAAGTCGAGTTGGCGAAGTGGTTCGCCGCGTCTTTGTAGATCGACAAGATGTCCCGCATCGGAATCTTGCGCAGTTGCTCGGCGAGGTGCGGCGTACTCGCCACGTCTCGCGCGATCTGGCTGCCGGTAACTTGGCTAAGCTTCGCCACCACTTCGCCGGTGACGTGGTGCGTCAGCGTGGCCTGGTCGAGACTGGTGTACGACTTGCCGAAGCGCAGGGCGGGGATGTTGATAGGGCTGGCCATATCGGACCCAGAAGGGAGCGGGGCGAAGGCGGGAATACCACCAGTGTAGGCGCGGCCCGGCGCGGGGGGAAAGGGGAGTAAGCGGGATTCGCGGCGGCGGGAGCCGGGGGCGAGTTCGCGGGGAAGGGCGCGGGATTTTTGGCGAAAATGAAGGAACGGAGAAAAATTCGCTTGTAGGGCGGTTGCGGTCGGGGTAGCTTTAGGTCACTCTCCCAAGATTGTCGGAATTCTTATCCGGCAGTAGTCAGTCTCACCGCACGCGGCGAACTCATCATGTGAGTCGCGCGGTCGGGACACGGTCTTCGTTTCGCCTGGGCATTCTCTGTCTAGGCTCCGTTCTCTCATTTCCGAGGTAGGCCATGCAACGGACATCGAGTCGGCCGGGTCGGGCCGGATTCACGCTGATTGAGCTGTTGGTGGTGATCGCGATCATTGCGATTCTGATTGGCCTCCTGCTGCCCGCGGTGCAGAAGGTGCGCGAGGCCGCGGCGCGGACGACGTGCGCAAATAATCTTAAGCAGCTCGGCCTTGCGGCGCACAACTACGAGAGTGCTTACGGCAAGCTGCCGCCGGGGTACGTCGGACCGCTGCCGGTCGATAACGAGTTGTCTCCGATGAAAACGGTCGGGAACCCGCTGACCAGTCACATCCCGCTTTTGTTCCCGTATATCGAACAAGAGAACCTGTTCCGTCAGTTTTCCAGCTATTACTCGATCGCGGCGGGGCGTCTTGACGACCCGAACTTCACGAGCACGAACTCAGCGTTCTGGTTCGATAACGCCACCAACGCATATCCGCCGATCTGGGCGTACAACTGGACGAACAAGCCGGTTAAGACCTTGATGTGCCCCGCCGGGCGGGACGACGCCTCGGAGAGTTTCACCCAAGGCGCGGTTCGGGGCTACGTCATTGGACACCACATTAATAACGATCCCACGACGGTGTTCCGGGGGCCGTTCTACTACGAAGACTGGGATGGGGTCCAGCAGTATATGCCGATGGCGGTGTCTCACTACTTCGGTTCGGCCGGCCTCGGGCGCGGGACCAACACCACATACAGCAAGTACGCCGGCATCTACATCAACCGCACCGCGCGGAAGATCGCGGCGATCGCCGACGGATCGAGCAACACGCTTATGTACCTCGAGTCGGTCGGGCGCTTCCATCCGACTCCCAACAGTCAAAACGCCATCGTCGCTAACTGGATGGGCGTCGGAGCGATTACTAGCGCTTACGGAACCCAGAACGGGCCCAACGCCCGCGTGCTTTCGATTAGCAGTAACCACACCGGCGTGGTTAACGTTGCCATGGGCGACGGCGGGGTCAAGTCGATGCGCACTGGGATACCGTCGGCGACCATCACCGGAACTCTGACTGATTCAAGATGGTTAGTTCTTCAGTCGCTCGCTGGTGCTGCCGACGGCGATGTGGTCGATGCTTCGAGTGTGCTCAATAACTAGTTCCATTCTGCGCGTGCGCCGTCCTGCCTCGCCGCACCTAAGCCAGCCACACCTCGCGGAGAAGTCCTGTGATTTTGCGATTCGTTTTACTCTTGGTGTTCGTCACAACTGCCGGCTGCAGTGACGGCAGCGCTGGCAAGACTCCGCCGGACCCGAACGTTGGGTCGAAGGTCATCACCGACAAGAGCGGCAAGTCACGCGGAGCGGTCGAGGACTCGGTCCCCGATCCCAATGCGAAGCGTTAGTTTGACCGCACACCAGACAACTGGGGATGGTTAGCTACGTAGAAGTTGGTTTGCACAATCAATATCTCCATTGTAGACACGGCGCCCGCGCCGGCCCGGCTCACAGGCCGGCGCGGGCGCCGTTACAATCTTTCGAGCGTTCTGTCGGATTTTCCTGTCTTCGCGCACGCCATTCGCTACACTTTCCCGGCCCACTTGCGGCATCCGCCCATTGTCGCCGGGAATCATGCCCATGACTCCTTCGCCCACCGCCCGCCGCGCCCCGCCGGGGTTCACCCTCATCGAACTGCTCGTTGTCATCGCCATCGTCGCGGTGCTGATCGGGCTTCTGCTACCCGCGGTGCAGAAGGTGCGCGAGGCAGCGGCGCGGGCCACGTGTCAGAACAACCTTAAGCAGATCGCCCTCGCTGCGCACAACTACCAGTCGGCCACCGGCAAGTTCCCGCCCGGCTACCTCGGGCCGTTCCCCCGGCTCGGCGGCGCCTACGCCGAGTCGGACCCCCCGTTCCAGTGGGTCGGCGTCTTCGCGCTGCTCTTGCCGTACATCGAGCAGGAAAATCTTCACCGCGCGATGCTCGACGGACTGCCGCCGACGTACCTGAACGTGAACGCCGTCGGCGGCACCGTCGCGCCGCCTGGGGGGACTGCCGACCCCGGCATCAGGGAGTGGTACAACCTCGCGCCGACGTTCAGCGCCGCGCAGGCCAAAGTCAAGACGTACCTCTGCCCGTCGGACGACCCCGAGTCGCGCCAGACCGTGGTGCTGTCGCTGCACTCCTCGGTTCGCGGGCTGCAGCCCTTCGCCTACCTGCCGGGGGAGGGCGCGCAAAGCCTGGGGCGAAGCAACTACGTCTCGATGTCCGGCTACGACGGCGTCGGCACCCGCGCCGACGACCTCGCCGGCCTGTTCTGCAACCGCACCCAGCGCGACTTCAACGCAATCGCCGACGGCACCTCAAACGTGGTGATCTTCGGCGAGTCGCTCGGCGACTGCGAGCGCTGCACGGCCACGAACGACCGCTCGCTGGCGTGGATGGGCGCGATCTCGATGCCGAGCGCCTACGGGGGGCTGACCGACCCCGACGACCGATCGTACTACGGCCCGTACTCCTACGCCAGCCGGCACCCCGGCGCGGTGAACTTCGCCTGGGGCGACGGCTCGGTGCGGCCCATGAAGAAGTACCAGGCCTACGTCGGCGCGCCGTCGAAGACCAACAGTCCCAACTGGTACGCCGTGAGCCGCCTGACGGCCATCGCCGACGGCGAACTCGTTGACCTGAGCCTGGTGACGCCGTGAGCCACCGATTGTTCCGACTTGCGACGGTGGCGCTCGCCATCGCGCTTTCCGGCTGCAGCAACTCCGGCGGGCCGGCAACGGTCCCGGCCCGCCCCGACCCGGTGCCGACCGCGAAGCCCTCGAACGTGGCCGGGGCCGAAGCGGGGGGCGAGAAGCGCCGCGCCCGCTGATTCGTGCCTAGGAGGCGACCACGCTGGCCTCGGGATAGCCCGGCTGGTTCGGTCGAATCCGGCTATTTTGCTGAATCCTCCCCGAATCCTCATCAATCCGTTGTCAGCTTTTGCGGCCCGTGCTAAA
>CAXTPM010000105.1:0-11736 GCA_964245865.1 uncultured Fimbriiglobus sp.
CTTCGTCATCCCCGCCGGGTTCGACGGCGACCAGAAGCCCGTGGCGGGGGTGTCGTTCGTGCCGACCCAGGTCGAGAGCGGGCGCCCCTCGCCGTCCATCACGACGCGCGTGATCACCCCCGCCGCGCTCACGGTGCGGTTCGGCTTGCCCTGCTTGTCGTACCCCGACTGCGTGCGGTAGTAGTTCGCCCCCGCCGACCCCAGGGTGGCGGTCGCGGCCGCGTACGCGACGCCGCTCAGGTTGAAGTAGTCGTCGGTGGTGACCGCCTGGCCGGCGGCGTTGCGCAGCTCGCGCGACAGCGACTGCACCCCCGACACCGCCTCGGCGCCCGTCGGCCGGCCCCCGGAGACCGCCGGCGCGGCGGACATCGTCAGGGTCTCGGTGTAGCCGCGCGCCCGGTCGTCGCGCGCCACCTCGGTCGGACCCGTCGGGGCGTTCAGAGCCGGGTTCCAGCCCCGGTAGAGCCGGACCTCGTGGTTCGCGTCGTTGTAGGTCGCGTAGGTGACGCGCCCGCTCGGGTCGGTCGCCTTGGTGGGCCGGCCTAGGTTGTCGACCTCGCCGGCCGTCGCGAGGTGCAGACCGCCGCCCGCCGGCGTCGCCCACCCCGCAGGCAGCCCGGCGAAGTCGGCGGCCAGCGCCGTGTTCACGTCGGCGATGGACTTCGTCACCGCCCCGGTCGCGGCGTCGTACGCGGCGTAGCTCAGGAACCCCGACGCGTCTTTCGTCCACGCCGGCCGCCCGAACGCGTCGAACACGACCGTCGAGGCGGTCGCCGCGCCGGGGCCGTTCTGCGCGGCGGACACCGCCGGGAGCGTGGTCGTCGCCGAGTACGCCTGCGCCGTGCCGGAGTACCAGGCGTATGAGTGGGTCGTGGTCTGGGCGCCGGTGCCGTCGTCGTTGCGGTAGACCGTCTCCGAGGCGAGCGGCGTCACGGTCGCCCCCGCGGCCGCGCGGCGGAAGTACGTCCAGGCCGCCTGGGGCACGGCGGCGCCGAGTTCGCCCCGTTGAATGCTGGCGCCCTGGTCGAACCCCGCCGCCCCGCCGGCGGCCGTCTCGGTCGCCGTGGTCGAGGCGTAGTAGGTGTACGCCGTCAGGAGGCCGGCCGAGTCGGCGAGGTACTGGGCGTTGCCGTTCTGGTAGTTGACGAGGTCGGCGTAGGTCTCGGAGTGGCCCGTGACCGCCGACGGCTCGGCCTCCAGCGCGAGCCGGCCCCCGTTGTACTGGCCGGCCGGGGGGCTCGCGGGCGGCGGCGAGGTGGGGGGGGATGTGGGGGGACTCGCGGGCGGGCTGGCCGGCGGCGAAACCGCCCCGGACTGGGCACTCGCGGCGACCGGGCCCGGCGGCGGCGAGGCGGGCGGGACCGTCGCCCCCGAGTCGTCCTGGTAGCGGTAGTACGTCTCGCGCGGCGCGGCCAGGCTGGCGGGCGTCACCACGTTCAGCATCGTCTGGCCGAAGGGGTTGGTGTAGACCGTGCGCGTGCTGAGGTCCGGCAGCGTCTCGACGGTCCGGGTGCGCCACGAGTTGAACCCGGCCGGGTTCGCCGAGGTCGCGTAGTTGTAGGCGTACGCGCCCTGGCCACCGGAGCAGGCCGAGCAGCCCTCGCCGGCCACCGTGGCCTTGGTCACGCGCCAGAGCGCGTCGTACTCGAAGGCGTTGTCGGCGTAGAGCGCGAGGGACGGGTCGGGGGCGCCCAGTGCCCCGCCCAGTTCGGCGTCGGCCCGCGCGAACGCCCGCGGCCCGAGCGCGTACTTCAGCCCGCCCCGGTAGCCCGTCGGGCCGTCGGCGGTGTAGTACCGGTAGTAAGACCGGTCGATCGTCAGGCCCGACGGGTCCAGCACCGTGGCGAAGCGCAGGTCGCCCAGGTTGCCGTTCGCGTCGCCCGCGCCGTAGTAGTCGTACACCACCGACCGCACCACGTCCCACGGGCCGGTCCCGACCCGCCGGCGCAGTTGGACCGTGTCGAGCAGGCCGGGGTTGGCCCCGGTGTCGGGCCGGTACGAGCGCAGGAACGACTCGGTCACCGAGTCGGCGGCGCCCCCGGTCGAGCGCGAGATCTCGAGCGCCCGGCCGAGCGCGTCCCAGGCCGTAACCTGCGTGACGACGCCGGCCGGGTCGGCGCGGGAGGCGAGCGCCCCCCGGCCGGCCGACTGCCACGCGGAGCCGAAGCCGCGGAAGCGCAGCACGTCCCCGGCCGAATCCGCCACGACGAACTGGTCGCCGGCCGCGTCGTAGGTCAGGCGCGTCTGGTCGAAGAAGCGCGGCGAGTACGACGGGTAGTTCCCGGCGGCGTCGGGCGTCCCCGCCCCGTCGAAGTAGTACGCGTTGCTGCTGTTCGTGATCAGGATCAGTGACGACATCGAGCGGAGGAGGCGCGGCCGGGCGGAGTCGGACCAGCCGTTGCCGTTGGTGGAGTTGACGGCGTAGGCGGGGTTGCTCGACCACGACCGCGTCTGGCCCCAGGGGCCGCCGAAGCCGTCGGCGTAGAGGTCGGAGTACGACAGCGTCGCGAGGCCGTCCGCGGGGCGCACCGGCGCCGAGAGGGGGTCCGGGAGCCAGTTGCCCACGCCGGTCAGGGTCGTACTCGTCGCCTCCTGGGCCGGCGTGCAGGGGCAGGGGTTGATCGACGGCGCGGGCGCGAGGTTCGGGATGGCGGGTCGCAGGCCCGCGTCGCGGCTCAGGTCGGCCTGGCCGGCCGCGAGCGAGAACGGGGCGGTGAGGCCGACCGACGGGTCGCCGCCGGCGACGAGTGCGTCGCTGTCGGCGAGGTCCGACGAACCCTGGTCGGGCGGCGAGAAGCGGTAGACCCTGGGGTCGGGGTTCACGAACTGGAGCTGGTAGCCGCCCGGCGCGAGGCCGTCGAACAGGTACTTCCCCTGGGAGTTGGTCGTGGCCGTGGCGAGCGGCGCCCCGCCCGAATCCAGGAGCCGCACCGTCACCCCGGCCCGGCCCGGCTCGCCCGCGTCCTGGACCCCGTTGCCGTCGGCGTCGTCCCAGACGAAGTCGCCCACCGAGGCGGGCGGAATCGGGGCGCCTGGGCCGACCATGTCGAAGCCCTCGCTGTCGTCGAGGTGCATGCGCGACGCGACGAGCTGGCGCGGCGAGGTCGTGAACGAGACGTAGCCGGTGCCGCCGCCGGGGTCGATCGTGGTCCCGCTCGGCACGCCGGGGGGAATTGGCGGCCTGGACCACCCGATGCCGTTGACCAACGCGGGGAACGGGCCCGCGGACCAGCCCTGGCCGTTCGCCACCTCCCAGACGTAAACCTCGGGCCTGATATAGTTGGGATCGAACTGGACGTCCGTGTAGCCGATGGGCGCCGCGCCCCAGAACGCGTTGTTCGTGATGTCGAAGTACCAGAGGTACTTACCGTCCGGCCGCTGCGTCACGGTCTCCTCGACCGTCGCCCCGTGGTAGCCGTAGGTCTGGTGGAACAGCACGGGGCCCGACCCCGGCGGCGGTGGGTCGTTCCCCGCCGCCACGCTCACCCCGCCCGTCCCGGACCCGACGCCGGGGTCGAAGTCGCCGACCGGGCCGGCGAGCACCGCCCCCGTCACCCCGTCGAACGTGCGGACGCGGGGCGCCGACCCCGGCCCCGTCGCGGCGGTCACTTCCGCGTACTGGTCGTCGCTGACGTACGACGCCCCCACCCCGGCGCCGCCCCGCGACGACGGGTCGAACGCCATGAAGTCCTTCACGACGGCCCCGCCGGCGCCGTCGAAGACCCGCACGCGCGGCCCGCCCCCCGCGCCGGCGCCCGCGACGACATCGGCCCGCCCGTCCCCGGTCACGTCCCCCGCCGCGACGTTGACGCCGCCCGAGAAGCCCGGCTCGAACGCCCAGAAGTCCGCGATCGGCAGGGGGGAGCCGCCGGCGAGGTCTAGGACGCGCACGCGCGGCCCGCCCCCCGCCCCGGCGCCGACCACCAACTGGTCGCGGCCCGAGCCGTCGAACTTCCCGGCCGCCAGGGCGACCCCGCCGGCGAACCCTGGCTCGAAGGCGAAGAAGTCGGCCGCGACCTGCCCGGTCACCCCGTCGAGGACCCGCACGCGCGGCCCGCCCCCGGCCCCGGCCCCGACGGCGAGGTCGGCGCGGCCGTCCCCGGTGAAGTCGCCGACTGCGGCCGTCAGCCCCCCGGCGAACGAAGCCTCGAACGCCATGAAGTTGCCGAGCGGGCCGACGAGCGATAGCCCGGACTTCCCATCGAACACCCTGACGTGGGGTCCTCCGCCCGCGCGGGGGGTGACGACCACGTCGGGGTATCCGTCGCCGGTCAGGTCGCCGACCGCGACGCTCGCGCCGCCGGTGAACGAGTCGCCGTAGGGGGCGAAGGTGTGCAGGACCGCGCCGGTGTCGGCGTCGGTGAGCGTGACGGCCGCCGGGGCGCCCGGACCCGACCCCGCCGCGACCACCGGGTACGGCAGCGGCCGCGCCGGCACCACCCGCTCCTCCAGCGCCGTGACCGACAGCCGGGCGGGCCTCCAGGCTGCGGAGGTCACAGCGGGGGCCACCTGCGCGAGCAGGTAGGACCAGACGCGCTCGGCGCGGGCGTAGCGGGACGCGGTCATCGTCGGCCTCGGGGGGGGCGAGGGGGCGGTGCGGGGCGCGGTCGGGCGTCGACCAACGCCGGCGGGAAGGGCCGGCGCGGGGTGGCTGTTGCGGGCCGCGGGCGGGGCGCCCCGCGGCGGTGCGGCCCGGAGGCGGGCCCAGATAAAGTAAACTTGTGGAGGGAAGGTTACACGGCCGCGCGGGCGTCTTCAAGCACAGAATCCGCAAAACCCGGAGACTTTTCCCGGCCGCCCGGCGGCGACTGGGTGCGCACCGCGCCGGCCCGCCCCCGCAAGCGGCCGGGGTCGGCGGGCACCTCGGGGCGGGCGGGTTCCCCGCCGCGGCGGGGCGTCCCCCCGGCGGGTCCGGCGAGGCGCCGCCGCGCGGCCCGACCCCAAAAAACACTTTTGGAATTTACGGCCCCGCGGCGCAGGGGCGGATGCTGCGCCGCGAGGGGCGGGGCGCCGCCGGCGGCCGCGCCCGACCGGGTCGCCAAAGTGCGCGGCTACAAGTCGGGGAGCTCCGAGGGCCTCGTGGAGGACGTGCAGGCCGCCGGAACCGGATTCTCGGGGGGCGGGTCGGCGCGGACCGGTCGGTCGCCGAAGAAGTCCGACTGGCGCGACATCGTCTACGACGAACTCGACGACTACCACCGGTCGGCGGCGGAGCACGCACTGGGTTTGCACGGACGCTCGGTGCCGAGCAATCAAGACGTGGCCGCCAAACTTAGCCGGTCGCCCGGCGCGATCTCGCAGGCCGAGGCGCGTACCCAGAAGGTGCCCGACGGGGAGTACGAGTCGAGTCCGTTCGGGGGGTGAGTGGTGTGTGACTGTCCCGCGCAAAAGTGGTTTTGGTCGGGCGGTGCGCTGGCGCGTTTGGCGGGTAAGAGGCGCGCACGGCGCGCTGCCGCGCCTGCGCCAATTTGTTCGCGCTGTACCCTTAACCCTTAACCCATAACCCCTCTCACACTCGACGCCGCGCAGCGTGCGGCGAGGGTGGCTAGATCTCCTTCGGAGATTATTAGCGCAGAAGCGCACTTTGCGCTTCTGCGCTATGGGGGCTCTTCTGCTCGACCGAACCCAAAGGACGCACCAATGGCGACGCCGATTCCCGTGTCCTGCACTTTCCGCAACTTTGTGGTGTGGGTCCGGTGGGCCGAGCGCAAAACGGCCCGGTCACGTCACGGCCTCGTTAGAACTCGAAGAAGTTCCTGGGGCGGCGTTGACCAGGCGCCGGTGCGACCCCGTCGTTCAACTCCGCGCCGACCCCGCCGGCGCCGGGCGGGGCTACCGGCGGCCGGCGGTGATCGTGTGGGCTTCCGCGCCCGAGATGATGTCCCCCTCGGCCGCGAAGAACACCACCCCGCCGCTCTTCGCGCTCGGGAAGACCAGGGCGGTGAGTACCTCCGTCCCGCCGCCGACGAACACTTCCACCGAGCACGCGTCGGTCAGAATGCGGAGCGTCACCTTGCCGGCGGGGTCGGCCAGGGGGGCGGTGGCGAAGGGGTGAAACTGGCGGCTGAACGCCGTGTTCCCGGAGCGGGCGCGCTCGGCGACGACCAGACCCTTGTCGCGGTCCACGCTCACCACGGTCTCCTCGCCGTCGCCGACGAACAGCCTCACCCCGGCGTTTCCCTTGGGGGCGGCGGCGAACTCGACCGTCAGGTCCGTCGGGCCGGAGCGGAGTTCGGCCTTCTTCGCCCACGCAGTGGCTTCGGCCGCCGTGCCGCCCGTGAACTGTTTCTTCGGGCTGCGGGCGGACTCCAGTTCCCGCGCCGGGGCGCTCGCCAGCCGGGGTCCGGCCTTCGTGGCGACCAGCGAAAGCTCGCGCGGGGCGGTCATGGCGTTCCGCCAGGGGCCGGTCGGGATGTCGTTGGCGTACTGCCAGTTGCTCATCCACCCCAGCAGGATGCGGCGGCCGTCTCGGGCCGGGATGTCGGAGAACGTGACCGCCGCGTAGCAGTCCGGGCCGCGGTCCAGCCACAGCGCGGGGGCGGCCTTGTCGCCGTCTTTCTGTTTCGGGTGGCCGGGGTCGAGGGTAAACGTGGTACCGTCGAAGTCGCCGACGAAGTACTGCACGCCCGACCCCCCGGCCGGCGCGCCGCTGCCCACGCTCACGAGCAGAACCCACCGCGTTTTCCCCCCGAGCGCGAGAGGGAACAGGTCGGGGCACTCCCAGATGCCCTCGGCCGAGCCGGCCGGGCCGAAGTCGGAGAGGTGCGCCCACGCCTTGAGGTCGGGCGAGCCGTAGAACCGCACCCTCCGCTCGTCCGGCCACGCGACCGCCATCACCCACTGCTTGCTGCCCGCGTGCCAGATGACTTTCGGGTCGCGGAAGTCCTTCGCGCGGATGTCGAGTACCGGGTTCTTGGCGTACTTCGTCCACGTCCGCCCGCGATCGGTGCTGGACGCGAGGTGCTGGTTCTGGAGGGGCTTCTTGGTGTGGTGCGCGGTGTAGACGGCGACCAGCGGGGGCTTGCCGTCTCGGCCGAACCCACTGGTGTTGGCGTGGTCCACCACGACGCTGCCGGAGAAGATCATCGCGTCGTCGCCCTCGGCCAGGGCCAAGGGCAGGTGCTCCCACGCCAGCAGGTCTTTGCTGACGGCGTGCCCCCAGCTCATGTGCCCCCATTTGTCGCCCTCGGGGTTGTACTGGTAGAACAGGTGGTACTCGCCCTCGAAGTACACCAGCCCGTTCGGGTCGTTCATCCAGTTCTTGGCCGGCGTGAAGTGGTACTGCGGGCGGAACGGCTCCGCGCCGGGGGGGCCGGCGGTCGAGGCGGAGGCGGCGACCAGCAGGCCGCAGAGTGTCGTGAAACGCATCGGGGGCACTCGGTCGGGTTGGATTTGGGTTAGGAGGTTCGCGTCTGGACTTCACGGCCGCTCGCCGGCCCGCCGCGTCTGCGGGGCGAACCTCTTTTCGAGTTCCTCCAGCGGCACGCCCCTCGTCTCGGGCATGCCCAGCAGAACCCACGCCAGTTGCAGCCCCATCATGCCTGCGAAGAACAGGAACACGTTCGCCCGGTCGAACTGCCCGATCACGAGCGGGAACGCGGTCGTGATCGCGGCGGCGAACACCCAGTGGGTCAGGCTGCCGAGCGCCTGCCCGCTCGCCCGGTGGCGGTTCGGGAAAATTTCCGCGATGAACACCCAGATGACCGTCCCCTGGCCGACGGCGTGGGCGGCGATGAACGCGAACAGGAACGCGGGCACGAGCGCGTACCGGCCCGTCGAGAACGCCCACGCCGTCAGCCCGAGGGAGGCGACGTAGCCCACCGAGCCGATCAGTAGGAGCTTGCGCCGGCCGAGCCGGTCGATGAGCCACAGGCCGGCGAACGTGAAGACCAGGTTCGTCACGCCGAGGCCGATCGACTGGCGGAGGGCTTCGGCCTCGCTCAGCTCGGCCCCCTCGAGGATTCGCGGGGCGAAGTACAGCACCGCGTTGACGCCCGACAACTGGTTGAACGCGGCGACCAGAAAGGCCAGCGAGATCGGGCGCGCCAGCCGCCGCGACCAGAACCCCCCGGCCGGGCCGCTCGCGGCGTCGGCGGCCACGATCGCGTCTGCCTCGGCGGCGAGCGCCGCCGGCGTCTTGTCCGGGTGGATGAGTCCGAGCACGGCGAGGCCGGCGGCGCGGTCGCGCTTCCCGACGAGGAGCCAGCGGGGGCTTTCGGGGATGGCCAGGCACGCCGCCAGGTACACCACCGAGGGGGCCGCCGCCACCCCGAGCATCCACCGCCAGGCGTGCTCGCCCGCCCCGGCCAGCAGCCAGTTCGACCCGAAGGCCGCGATGATGCCGAACACGATGTTGAACTGGAACAGCGCGGTCAGGCGGCCCCGGTAGGCGGCCGGGGCGATCTCCGCGATGTACAGCGGGGCGACCACCGTGCTGACGCCGATCCCCACCCCGCCCAGCGCCCGGAACGCCGCGAACGACCCCACGTCCCACGCGAACCCGCACCCCAACGCCGACGCGACGTACAGCACGCCGACGGCCAGCAGGGTGGGCTTGCGCCCGAGCCGGTCGGCCGGCCAACTCCCCAGGAGCGACCCGAGGACCGTGCCGTACAGGGCGGACGCGGTGGCGAACCCGTGCAGAGCGTCGCTCAGCCTCCACAACTTCTGGATGGTCCTCTCCGCACCGGAAATGACCACCGTGTCGAACCCGAACAGGAACCCGGCCAGCGCCGACGTGACCGACCAGAGGAGGATGCGGAGTTCCATGGTCCCGGCTCAATGAGTTAGAAACGACCGAGTAGTGTGGACTCCTGGCGTCGCCGCGTCGCGGGTGCCCAATCGGCACCCGATCGTCACCGGAGCCGGGCGACGAGACTCGGCGGCCGACGGGGGCCGCCGACCCTGCCGTCCACCGCAGCGCCTCACATGTTACCATTCCGGGGTCGTTGAGGCGACAGCCCGGCGGGCGGACCAACCGCACGCGGCGCGTGAGGCTTAGACCTCGGGAACCAGGTGGCGGCCCGCCCGCCGGCGCCCGCCGGCCTCGAACGCCACCCCGCCCTGGGCCGGGGGCCGGCCGCATGCCCGGAGCCGCAATAACCCCAAAAGTGGTTTTGGAAAGACTTCCGCTCCAGGGGTCCGCGACCGCGATGCCCCCGGCCCCTGGGGAACTCCCCGCTGCGGGGCGCCGCGGGGGCCGGAGTCCCCTGCGGTCACCCGCCCGCCGCGTCGCGGCCCGCCCTCATCTCGGCGAGCAGCTCACGCAGGCCGCGCAGCTCCCGCTTGATCTCGCGCACGCTCACCAGGCCCGGCTGCCGCGCGCGGCCGTTCGCGGCGGACGCCGCCTTGCCCGCTTCGGTCCTGGGGCCGGTCGAGTGCCGCCACGGCTCGGCGCGCAGCGCGGCCAGGCGCAGCGCCTCGCGCCCCTCCGGCGTCAGGCCGCCGCGCTTCTGCTGGTTGAGCCGGCCCGCCGCCACCCGGTTCGGGTTCGGGACTCGGGGGGGCTTACTGCCCAGTTCGGTGTCCGCGTTCCGCACAAGAATCCTTTCCAGGGTCTACTCCAAGTCTGGCGCCGCGCCGGTCACTGCGCCGCCTTGAACAGCTTGAGCCGCTCCTTCGGGCCGTGGGCCGGGACCCCGGCGGTGCGGTACGCCTTGAGGCAGAGCGCCGTCCGGCGGAACTCGCCGAGCATGCGCGCCGCCGCGGCGTTGAGCAGTTTGGTCGCCTCGAGGCCCGAGGCGTTCCCGGCCCCGGCGTGCAGCTGGGCGGCCCGGAAGTGCGCGAGGCAGAGCTGCTCGGCGAGCATCCGCTCGACCGGGTCCTCGGGGTCGCCCAGGCCGCGCAGCACGCCGGCCAGGTACGCCTTGTAGGCGGCGGCGTCGAACGCGGGGCCGAGGCCGAGCGCGGCCGCCATGATGGCCGGGAACACCCCCTCCTTGAGCGCCTCGGCGTGCGAGGCGGACCGCTGCGCCGCGGCGTGCCGGGCGGCGTCGAGCCCCCCCGGCGGCGGCACAGGCGCCGCCGGGGGGGGCGGGGTCGCGGGGCTCGCGGCGGGCGGCTTGGGCCTGGGCTTGCTCATCGCGGTGGTCTCCGTCGCGGGGCCGGGCGGGCAGGGGTTTCGGTCGTGGCGGGCGGCGCGATGCGGGTGGAGCCGGGCTCCGACTTGCCGGCGTTGGGTGTACGGCCCGAGGGGCCGGAGCGGCCGATCAACTCGAACAGCGCGGCGGCCTGCGTGATCGCACTGCCACCAGGCGATTCGCCCCCCGCCCCGGCCGCGCGGAGTTGCTCCCACGCGCCGAGGACCGCGCCCAGGCGTTCCTCGGGCGCGGTCAGGGCGGCCACCAAGAGCTTCGCCTTGAGCCGGAGCCGCCGGCCCGCCGCGCCGGGCGCCGGCGGGAACGCGCGGGCCAGCCACGCCGGCGCCGCAGCGGGCAGGGTCGCCGAGGCGACCGCGTCGAGGACGTGCCCCCCGCCGGCGAACGCCGCGTACTTCCAGAGCCCCCCCGGCTGAGGGCCGGCGAAGCCGTTGGGCGGGGAACTCTTTACGGCCATCGTCAGCAGCCAGTCGGTGGCGGCGGGGCGCGAGCGCACGTCGAAGTAGAGCCGGTGGTACGCCCCGACCGCCGCCTCCGGTAGCGCGCAGGCCCTCGCCACCTCGGCGAACGTGCGGGCGGTGAGCAGCTGGGCTTCGAGCGCCCAGCGCAGGAGCCCGCCCCCCTCGTGGACGGCCCGCGCGGCCGCGAGCGGCCCGGCGGGGTCGCGCGGGCCGCCACCCGCGAGTGCCCCCAGCGCGGCCTCGACCCAGGCGTCGTCGAGGCTCGGGTCGGCGGGGAGCCCGCGCCCGTGCCGGTGCGCCGCGCGCAGGGCCCGCCACGCCGGGGAGCGCCAGGCGCTGTGGGGCAGCCAGTCCATCGGGCTGTAGTTCCCAAGCGGCGCCTCGCCGGCGATCGAAGTCACGACTACGTACCCCCGTTACGTCCGTATTCCACGCCGCACCCTTCACTCACGCGGGGACAGTCTCTCGCGCTCGGCGGCCCGACCCGCCTTCGGGCGCCGGCCCGACCTAGCCAGCCGCCCCGCAGTCATCTTCCCCTCCCGAACCGAGTCGATGCAACACGGACTCGCCGGAATCACGGGTCGGGCGCGTGGCCGCGGGGCCGACCCCGTCCGCCTCGGCCCGTCCCTGGGGTTGGCGCGCGGGTACCCACCGTGGCAGTTGGTGCGGAACTGCCGGCGGGGCTTGTTGGGGGCGGTACCGTTGCGAGTCGTACGGCACGTCGTCGCGCCGCTTGGATCGGACTGGTTCTCGAACGGTGGCGAAATACACCGGGCAGAGGTAGCCGGTCGCGTTGCGCGTCCCGTGCGCAGGGTACTCCAGGGCGGTGGGCGGGCGGCCCCGGAGATTTGGCGGGCGTGGCGTCGCCAATGCGGCTTGTCGGGCGAGCAGACCCTGCCCCGTCCGGGGCCGACGGCTCCCCGCGGCCGCGCCGCGTGCGCGACCGGGTCGGTGGCGTGAGCTTCGCGGCGGTGCAGCCCGAGGTGCAGGTCGGCCGGATCATGCAGGTCGTACCGTCCGAGGTACGGACGGCCGACAAAACTCAAATCCACTTTTGGGTTGCCGCCGCGCCCTCCAGCGTCGGTGCTGCCCGAAGTCAATGACGCGCGGGGTCGGGTGCGATATCGTTGCGTATTTGCGCCCCAATGTCTGGTCGGGCCGGACGCCCGCCGCGCGCC
>CAXTPM010000106.1:0-11676 GCA_964245865.1 uncultured Fimbriiglobus sp.
GGGCTGCGGGACATTATCACCGGCACTGGAGCGGGCGCGGGCATCGTGCGTGTCTACGACGGCCGCACCGCCGGGTTCGTCCGCCAGTTCAACGCCCCCACCGGCGACGTGCCGACCGGCAACGCGTTCATTGCCGGCATCACCCAGGGCGGCGGGCAGGCTCTCAACGGCAGTCTGCTGGGCGGGATCGCGCCCAGTACGCTCGCGCCCTCGGGCGTTGGCACCGGGCCGGGCGCCGGCCAGGGCGGCGTGCGCGTCGGGGCCACCGACTTCAACAAGGACGGCCTGGACGACATCGTCACCGCCACGGGACCGGGTGTGTCGCCCCTGGTGCGGGTGTTCGACACCAAGCTTCAGACGCAGATCACGCAAATCCAGCCGTTCGAGGCGTCGTTCCTCGGCGGGATTCAGGTCGCCGCGTCGCAGGGCGCCTCGCCGCCGATCCGCCCGATCCTGCAGACCCCGCTGCAAATCTTCGTGCTCCCCGATGACGCGGCGTTCATCCCCATCATCCCGTAACCTCAGCACGCTCCGAGTCCCGCCGGCCCTCACTGGCCGGCAGGACTCGGGGGCACTACACTCAGGGTTGCGTTTTGGGGCGGTGCCGCAAGTGATTGCGGGAACCGCCCCGGCGCTTTCCGCCACCCCCGCTCGGCGCGGGCCGCGCGGGGGGCGCGCCGGCCCCCACTTTCATGACACCAGACTCGCGCGCCTCCAAGGGCAACGACTTCCAGGGCGACCTGGGCGTCGTCAGTACCTCCACTAGCTACGCCCAGCTTAATAATAACCTGAGTAGCACCGGCACCACGCCGCTGCCCCCGCCGGCGCACGGCCACCCGCCGTCGTTCTGGCTCGCGGTCATGTGCCTCACGGGCGTCGATTACTTCTCCACACTCGCCTACCAGCCGAGTACGGCCTACTCCTCGGCCGGGCTGCTCGCGCCCCTGGCCACGGTGGTGCTGGTGCTCGTGACCCTGTTGGGCGCGTACCCCGTCTACTCGTTCGTGGCGCAGTGCTCGGCCGAGGGCCAAGGCTCCATCGGCATGCTCGCGGGCCTCTTGCGCGGGTGGGGCGGCAAGATACTCGTGCTGACCATTTTGGGGTTCGCGGCCACCGACTTCGTGATTACCAAAACCCTCTCGGCCGCCGACGCCGCGAAGCACCTGCTCGCCAACCCCAACTGGCCGCTGCCGACCGACGACGCGGACTATCTTTCGCGGCAGCAACTCCTGGTCACGTCGGGCCTCTTGGTGCTGCTCGGCGGCTTCTTCCTGCGCGGCTTCCGCGAGGTCATCGGCCTGGCGGTCGTGATTACGGCGGTGTACCTGGCGCTCAACGTGGTCGTCATCGGCGCGGGCGTGGCGCACATCGCCGGGCACCCCACGATCCTGCCGGCCTGGTGGCACGACGTGCGCGCCGGCGACTGGCACCTCTCGCACAACCCCCTGCCGTCCCTGGGGACGACGGGGGTGGTCCCCGTGCTCGTGCTGGTGGTCGTGATCTTCCCCAAACTGGCGCTGGGCCTCTCGGGCTTCGAGACGGGGGTGGCGGTGATGCCCCTGATCCGCGGCGACCCGAGCGACACCCGCGCCCACCCCGACGGGCGCGTGCGCAACACCCGGCGGCTACTCCTGCTCGCGGCGGTGATTATGTCGGTGCTGCTGATGGGGTCGAGCCTGTGCGTGGCGACCCTTATCCCGCCGGGCGATTTGCTGCACCCCAGCCCGACCACGCCGGGCCAGTTCGTCAGCCCCGAGGACTGGCCCAAGGAACTCGCCGACCGCAAGCCCAAGGTCGATCCCCCGGCCTACGAGCGCTCGCTGGCGTACATCGCCCACGGCGAGGGGACGACTAAAGAGGTCTGCCCGCTGTTCGGCCGCACCTTCGGCACGATCTACGACCTTTCGACGGTAGTGATCCTCTGGTTCGCCGGGGCCAGCGCGATGGCGGGCCTGTTGAACCTGATCCCCAAGTACCTGCCGCGCTACGGCATGGCGCCCGAGTGGGCGCAGTCGATCCGGCCGCTGGTGCTGCTGCTGACGACGATCAACCTGGGGGTGACGGTACTGTTCGACGCCGACGTGAGTGCCCAGTCCGGCGCCTACGCCACGGGGGTGCTGGTGCTGATTACGAGTGCGTGCGTGGCGACGGTGATCGAGAAGTGGCGGACCAAAAAGGGGAGCCTGTTCGGGCGCCGGCTGGCGGTGCGGTTCGCGCTGATCGCGCTGGTGTTCGGCTACACCACGCTGGCGGTGGTGGTCGAGAAGCCGGTGGGGATGATTATCTCCTTGTGCTTCATCGGTGCGATCATGGCCACGTCCCTGGTGTCGCGGGTGCTGCGCAGCCGGGAGTTGCGCTTCGCGGGGTTCGGCCTCAAGGACAACAACTCGAAGTTCCTGTGGGACACGATCCGCTCGCTGGACCTCACGGTGCTGGTGCCGCACCGGCCGGGGAGGCGCTCGCTCGCCGACAAGGAGGCCGACATCCGCCGCGAGCACCGCATCCCCAAAGACCTGATGGTGGTGTTCGTGGAGGTCAAGCTCGCCGACGCGAGCAACTTCGTCAACGAGCCGGTGATCGAAATCCACCAGGAAGAAGGGCGGTACGTGCTGAAAATCACGGCCGCGAGTTCGATCGCCCACACCCTGGCCGCGGTGGCCCTTGAGTTGGCCAAAGTCGGGAACCCGCCGGAGGTGCATTTCGGCTGGACCGACGAGACGCCCTGGTCCGGCACCCTGGGATTTTTGCTGTTCGGCGAGGGGAACGTGCCGTGGATGGTGCGCGAACTGATCCGCAAGGCCGAGCCGGACCCGGCGAAGCGGGCGCGGATTATCATCGCGGGGACGTAGCGGCCGGCCCCACCTCCGCCGTTAGAATCGCCTCCAGCCGCTCCGCAACCTCGGCGTGCTGGCCGATCACGTTATTCACCTCGTAGCGGTCCTCGGGCTGCACATACAACTCGGGCGTTCGCGGCTGGTAGCCCTCCGGCGCGACCCCCGGCGAGATGTACAGCCAGTCGCGCGTGCGGACGGCCCACTCCGACGAATCGCCGAGTGTGAGCCCGGAAACGACGTGCGGTAACCCCGGCTCGTGTTCGTCGCCCATCAGCGCGAACAGGCCCGTGCCGCCGTGCCCCCCGTGCATCACCAGAAGGGTGAGGTGCAGCATGCTCGTGTCTGTCAGCCCCGGCGTTCGGCACCCGGCGAACTCCGGGCGGAGCCGCATAATCAGGGGCAGGTGCGTCAACTCGGCGTACATCCACGGCCGGTGCGGCCCAACGACGCCGTGTTCTCCCAGCGGCATCCCCGCGAGTGCGGTCAAGACGACGCAATAGTCACCCCACGCCCCGTCAAAGACTCTGAGGATGCGCGCCAAGTCGGCGTCAAACGTCGTCATGGCGGCGGCGAAACTGCGGTGCAGGAGTTCCCACGAGGCGTCGTCGTCGCGGTCGAAGAACCCCGTCGGCGGGTCGGCCCACGGCTCCACGGCTTCGCCGGGGGTCACTAGCCCCTCGATGTACTCGGAGAACACCTCGGCCGGGATGTCCCACGGCGGCGTGAGACTGTCGAGTTCCACGACGCAAAGCGCGTCCCCGCCCGACTCGGCCAGCCCGCCGGGAAGCGCCGCGAGGAGGGCATCGATGGGGGTGCGGTCGGCCGGGCGCGGCGGGCAGGCGAACCGCCTGGCGAACCCAGCGTAATAGGGGGGGGGCGACTGCCGCCGCGTGGCGTCGAACAGCAGCGTCCGCACCCCGGCACCGGCGAGGGCGCCGAGCAGGGCCGGCTCGCTAGGCGGCGCGTCAACTCCGCCCCGGCGAGGCGTTTGCGACTCGCCGGTGTGCAGGGCCAACCGCCCCGCGTCGGGGTCGGGGCGACACGCATAGTGCCGCTCGAACACCACGCCGGTCGCGGCCAGGGCGTCGATTGTGGGGGTGGCAACCCACTCGTTGCCGTAAGCCCCGAGGGCGCGCACCGAGGCGCGGTCGAGTTGAATCAGCAGTGTTTTCATTGCCGGCATTGTAGCGGCTAAACTGAGCCGGTACGGGTAAGTGCCCCTTCAAGAAGTCGAGGCGTCGAGTGCTAGGACCGATCTTCCGGCGCGAACTCGTGACCGTCCCCCGCCGGGCGAGCCACTACGGCGCCCGCGCGGCACTCCTGGGCCTCATCGGGGTGCTGGGCGTCACCGCGTGGCAGGCGACCGTGGGGTTTAGCCGCGACGCCACCCTCGGCGAGACCGCGCGCTTCGGAATATTATTGTTCCAGATCGTGGTGTACGTGCAACTCGTGCTGGTGCTGTTTTTCGCCACCCTCTCGGCGGCGAGTGCGGTGTCGCAGGAGAAGGACCGGCGCACGTTTATTTTGCTACTCATCACCGACCTGCGCGACTCGGAAATCGTCCTCGGCAAACTCGTCGGCAGCCTGCTTCCCATTTTAGTATTACTCGCCGTTGCGGTGCCGGTGCTGACGATGTTTTTGCTCCTGGGCGGCATCGACCCGACGCAGGTGTTCCAGACCGGCGCGGTGATGGCCGCGAGTGCGTTCGCCGCCGGGAGCCTGGGCGGCGTGGTGGCCCTGTGGCGCGAGCGCACGTTCCAGGCGCTCGCGCTCTCGGTGCTGCTCTTGACGCTGTACCTCGGCCTCGCCCAAGCGGCGCCGGTGCTCGGCCGGCTGGTGGCACCCGAGTACGTCGATTGGGGCGTGGTCCGCGCCTGGCTCGACCCGCTCTCGGCACTCAGAAGTGCGCTCGACCCGGACCTCGCCGACCTCGACAACCCCACCGCAATCCCGCCGGCCATCGGCAACGCGCTGACGCTCACGGTGCTGGGCGTCGGCCTCAACTTGTTCGGCATTGGGAAGCTGCGCGCGTGGAACCCGAGCGGCGAGCCGGTGATGCAGCGCGAAAAATCGAAAGACGACCCCGAGGAGGCGATGACGGCCGAGGAGGTGAAGGCGTACCGCGCGCAGGCCCACGCCGCGCCGGGCGCCGCGCGGCCGGTGTGGGAGAACCCGGTGGTGTGGCGCGAAATCCGCACCCTGGCCTACGGCCGGCGCCCCCTGCTGGTGAAGGTCGCGTACTTCGTGGTGCTCGCGTTCGTGGCCTACTTCGCGGTCGCGGCGCTGACTAGCCCCGCCGGGCGCCCCACCTTCGCCGCCGCCTACGGGCTGGTGCCGGTGACGATCCTGAGCCTGCTACTGGTGAGTGCGCAGGCGGTGACGAGTATCACCAGCGAGCGCGACGGCGGGGCGCTCGACGTGTTACTCGTCACCGACATTTCGCCCTACGAGTTCGTGTTCGGCAAGGTGCTGGGCGTATTGTACAACACCAAGGAGTATCTCCTCCCGCCGATTCTATTGGCAGTGGTGTACGCCGCGCTCGGCCAGTACACCCGGCCGCTGCCGGGGGAATCGACCCTCGACACATTCCTGGCGAACCTCGGCCCGATGCTCGCGGTGGTCGTGGCGCTGGTGGTGCTGTTTGCGTTCGTCACCATTTTAGGGCTGCACGTCGCGCTGCGCATTATCAACTCGCGCCTGGCGATTATCAACACGCTCGGCACGGTGTTCTTCCTGTCGGTCGGCACCTTAATTTGTATCTACCTGATCGTGATTAATGGCGGCAGCTTCGCCAACCAGTGGCTGTCGTTCGTACTGTTCTTGGTACTCGGCATCGGCGGATTAGCCTGGGTGCTCTCGGCCGACCGCCCGAGTTCGGCGCTCACCCTGGGCAGCGTGCTCTGCCCGCTGGCGATGTTCTACTGCGTGGTGAACGTGGTGATCGCCCGCCCCGGCACCGAGGACTCGGCCGACACGCTGGCACCCCTGGTGGCTCTGGTGGCCGCGTTCGGCTTCACCGTGGCGGCGATGCTGGTGCCTCTGTTGAGCGAGTTCGACGTGCAGTTGGGCCGCACCACCGCGGCGGGGGAGGAGTAGCCGGCCAACTTTCGACAAATCGAGCGTCGGCCGTTGAAGCGTGCGAGCCTGCGGCTAAACTAACGCGACCCCACCCCCGGAGTCCGTTGCATGACCGCGACCGCCGCGCCGTCGTCGCTCGAAGACCACATCGCCGAAAAGCTCGCCGGGCCGCACCCGCTTTCGCCGAAAGACATGGTGGCCGGGCTGCCGGCACTCAAGGGCAAGGCGAAGGCCGCACGCGAAGCGGAGTTGAAGCGCCACCTCGAAGGGATCGTGGGCGAGGGCCGGGCATTCAGCTACCCGACCGGCACGAGCGGGGCGGATCGCTTCTGGGGCCGCAACGAGTACGAGGTACTCGGCGACGCGCTGGTGGCCGCTGCCGATGTGCCGAAGTCTATGCCCGAGCTAAAGAAGGTCGCCGCCGAGGCGACCAAGCCGTTCGCCAAGTTCGTCGAAATGTTGGTCGGCGAACTCGAAACGGCCGAGCGCCTGTACCGGGCGCCCGGCAAGGCGGTGAAGTATATCAATGCGCGACCCAGCAAAGTCGGCCCTCTCGACGCGGCAAAGGTCATCACGAAGCTCAAAGCCCTCGCCAAAACGATGGACGGCCTGCTCGCGGACACTGGGGTGACGGCCGACGCGCTGTTCGCAGCGGTGCGGAAGCGGCTGACGACTCCCGGCGCGGCCGACGTGGCCGAGCCGTCGAAGTCGGCCCCGCGCGAGCCGGGACCAGTCGCCCATCCGGGGCGCCCGGTCGATTTGGCGGCGCTGATCTTCGAGCATGTGGAGAAGGCCGACTCCGTGCTGTCACTGGCCGACGTGCGGGCGGCGATGCCCGAGGGGCACCGGGGCAAAGAGTTCGACGCGGCGGTGTTCGAGTTGGCCAAGTCCCGCAAAGTCCGCATCTATCAGGACAACGAGGCCACCGCTCTGTCACCGGAAGCGCGGGCGCGGTTGGTTGAGGATGAAGACGGCAACGTGTTCCGTACCATCATGGGGGCGACGCTGTGACCTCAATGCCCAAGCGCAACCCGTTCGCGCCGAACCAAGTCGTCAAGGACACGACCGCGGTGCCGACCGGGCACGTGCCGGAGTTGCACAAGCCGACGCTGGACGTGATCCACCGACTCATCGCCACCGCCCAGGCCACCGGCCAGCCGACCTCGCTGTTGGCGGTCGGGGAGTCCGGCAGCGGCAAAACCCATCTCATCGCCCAACTGCGGCACGAACTCCGCGCCGACCCTGGTGTCTTGGTCGTGCCTGTGATGATGGACGGCGCGCACCTCGGCGGCATCTGGCGGCACATCCGCCGGGAGTTGGTGCGCGAACTCTTGCACGAAACCGAGAGCCAGCCCGGTGGGCTGCGGCGGCTCCTAGTCGCCCGCTATCCCCAGTGGGGGCAGGTGAGAGCTATCAACGGTATTTTCGACATCATATTCCCGCCCTCGGCGCCCAGGCTGGAACAACTCACGTCCAAGGACGCTGACCTGTCGCCCGAGTTGCGAAAGGTGCTGCCGAAGGTATTCGAGTCGGCCACGCAACTCGCGGCCTCGGACTGGCTGAAAGGCGAGAGTCTGGCGGACGACGCCCTGCAGTCGCTCGGGGTGGTCCCAGTCGATCGCACTGACCGGGAGCAAGAAGCAGCCGCGCGGGGAGTCGTACGGAGCCTGTGCCGCTTGGCCGGCAAGTCGCCCACACTGGTAGTCGTGTTCGACAATCTGGAACGAGTCCAGGCTACCACCACCGACGCGGACGCGCTGCGAGAGTATGCTTGGGCGGCCGGCGAGTTGGCCACCGACCCCGGCCCTCGCGTCGTGGCCACGTTCATCCGCCCCGACACGGCAGCTCTCCTGCTCAAGTCGGACGACCGCTCGGCGAAGCAGCGGATCACCGCCAACCGAACCGAGCTTCCTCCGCTCGACCGCTGGGAGTACGTCGAGCGGCTTGTGGGGGCTGCGTTCGAGTCGTCCCCGGAGTGGATCGCCGCCCGTCGCATGAATGCCGACGTGTACTGGCCGCTGGGCGAGCCGTTCCTGCGCACGCTGCTCAACAAGAACCGCTTCTCGCTCACCCCCCGGCACCTGCTTGGGGCGTGCCGCACCGAGTTGGATCGGCTGCTGAGCGGCAAGCCGCTGCTCGCCAAGCCCGCACCCGCCAAGGCCCAGGCTGCCACGCCGTCCGCCACCGAAAGCCCGCCCCCGCCCCCCGTGGTCCGCTTCGATACTCCGTGGACCAAGAAGCGTGACAAGTCGCTGGCGCAGCCCTCAGCCGTGGCGTTCGACACGCTCGTGAACATCGGCTTCCCGTGGTTGCAAGAGACTTTCGGGGCCGGGTGGGAGCGCGTGGGCGAGTCGTTCGAGGAACTGCCCGACGTGGGGTTGCTGTTCCGCCGCGCCGGGCAGCCGCTGTTGTTGGGCGTGAGCGCCTGCAACCACCCGCCGACGCCGTTCTTCCGCCGGATCGACCGGCTGCGCAAGCAGTGGCACGCCGGGCGGCAGCGGCACCTCGCGGCCCTGGTGCTGGTCCGGCGCGACGGCGAGAAGTGGACCGACGCGGGCAAGAAGCGCTGGGCCGACGCCGCCGCCGACGGCATGAAGACTGTGGCACTCGCGCCGCAGCAGTTCGCTGAACTGGCGGCGTACCAAGAGCTATTTGGCCTCACGCAGAACGGCACGTTCCTCTACGAGGGCCGGCCGGTGTCGGTCGCCGAGTACCAAACCTGGGCCGGCGAACACCTTAGTTCAGCGGTCACCGAGTTGGCCGACTCGCTGTTCGGCCCACGCGAGGCCGTGCCGCTGGTTGCCGAGAAGACCGCCCGCAAGTCCGCAGCCAAGACCAAGGCGAAGATATGAGCGCCGACGCCCCCAAGTCCGACCCCGACCGCCTCGTCTACGCCGGCCTACTCGGCCTCGGCACCACCGCCGTGTTCGGACTCGTGGGGAAGCCGCTCGACGGGCCGCTCAAAGCCGCGCTGATCTTGTTTGCCGCCGGCATCCCGCTGTTGGCGGGCTGCCTGCTCGCGGCCATCGCCCGCGCCCGGCACGCCGCCCCGCCGAGCCGACTGGCGCTGTTGGCGGGGCTGGCCGGGTGCGCCTTGCCCGTGTGCGGCCTCGGGGCGTTCTTTCTGCACTACGGCCAGGAGTACGCCGGCACGTTCGCGGGCGTGGGCGTCCTGACCGCGCTCGCCGCCCGGCGGCTGTAGCGCGGCTACTTCTGCAGCCAGTCCCGCCGCTGCCGGCTCGACGGAATCTTGAGCGCCTCGCGGTACTTCGTCACCGTGCGGCGCGCCACGTCGAGGCCCGTCTGCTTGAAGCGCTCGACGATCTCCTCGTCCGAGAACGGCTTCGCCTTGTCCTCGGTGCCGATGATTTCGAGCAGCTTTTGCTTGATCGTCTCCCACGCGACGTTCTCGCCGGTCTGCTTGTTCAGGGTGCCGCCGCCGAAAAAGCGCTTCAGCGGGAACACGCCGCGCGGCGTCTCGACCCACTTGTCATCGACGGCGCGGCTGACGGTCGTCACGTGCACGTTGACGATCTTGGCGATGTCCTCCATCTTCAGCGGCTGAATGTAGTCCGGCCCCCGGTCGAGGAACTCGCGCTGGTGGTTGATGATCGCGCGCGTCACCCGCGTGAGGGTGTTGCGACGCTGCTGGATGGCGTCGATCAGCCAGCCCGCGCTGCGGAACTGGTTCTGCAGCCGCTCGCGCGTCTTCGGGTCGTAGCTCTTGTCCTTCACCAACTCGACGTAGCGCTTCGAGACGCGCACGTTCGGCGTCCAGTCGTCGGTGAGTTTAATGTCGAAGTCGTCGTCGTCGGTGCGCGTGACGATAATGTCCGGCACCACGTACTTGGCCGACTCGGAAATGAACTTCGCCCCCGGCTTCGGGTCGAGCCGCTTGAGCGCCTCGATCGCTTCTTGAATGGTGTCGAGGTCCGCGCCGGTCCTGCGCTGGATCACCGGCAGGCGGTTGAGGGCCACGTCTTCGAGGTGGTTCTGGATGAGTGCCCTGACGAGTTCGGCGTGCGGGGTTTCAGGCGTCACCTGCAACAGCAGGCACTCCATCGTGTCCCGCCCCCCGACGCCCGGCGGGTCGAGCCGCTGCACGATTTGCAGGGCTTCTTCGAGCTGATCGACCTCCACGAGTTCGGCATACGTCCCGGCGAGTTCAACGAGGTCGATCGGCACGGGGCGCCCGGTGTCGGGGTCGTGGCCCAAAAAGTAGCCGTTGTCGTCGAGGTGGGTGATGACGAACTCGCACAGCTTTAACTGGCCGGGGTCGAGTTCCATGTACGGCAGTTGGTCCGCCAAGTAATCCTGGAGCGACTGCGGCGCCTGGGCGATGTTCATCATCGCGTCGAGTTTCTTGTCCGACTGGTCCTCGAGCGACGCGCGGCTGGGGCGGTGCTCCTCGTTGAAGTGGTCACCCCAGTCTTTGTTGATCTCGTCCATCCGCGCGAACTCGGTTTCGCCGGTCTGGTCGTGCTTCATCGGCGCATCGACGTTGATTTCGACTTCGGGCGCGGCGTCCTCGGCGGCGCGGGCCTCGCGCTCTTCGAGGAACGGGTTCTCCTGGAGTGCCTCCTGGACTTTCTCGTGCAGGGCCATCACCGAGAGCTGCAGAATCTCCATCGACTGGATCATGCGCGGGGCGATGATCTGCGAGAGCCGCTGCGACTGGCTCTGCTCGAAACCCATCCCCATCCGACTCATGCCGACTCCTGTGTGAACGGGGGGGGTTAGCGCGGGGCGCGGCCGTACCGCCGCCGGGGAGGCCGGTTCGGGGAGGGCGTGCGGGCTAGCGTTGTACGTGTGCGGAAATCATTCTATGCAAATCTTAGGCCGGAATCCAGCCGAAGTGCAGTCGGGACTTCACGACAATCCGGGGATGTTCGCCAAGAGGCCCGCCGGCAGCCCTAAACTCGTGGCGAGCTTCTGCGTCTCGGCCGCGACCTGGGCCTTGGCACCGGAGAGCGCCTGGTTGGTCGCCGACAGGATTAGGTCTTCGAGCGCGCTTCGGTCCTGCATGGCGAGGGCCGACTCGGCGAGTTGCACGCGGCGAACCGCCATGTCCCCGCCGACGGTCACGCGCACCATCCCCCCACCGCCGGCGGTGCCCTCGGCGGTGATGGCCGCGACGCTGGCCTTGAGTTTCTCCGCCTCGGCGGCGAGTTTCTCGCGGTTGCCGAGGAGTTTCATGATCGCGCCGAAGTCGCCGAACATGGGTTCGTTCCGTGGGGTGTCGGGTCAGTCGTGGCTTAAGAGGCCGGCGCCTCGGCGAACGATTCGTCGGGCACCCCGGCGGGGTCTGTAGCCGGCTCGACGACCGGCGCGGCGCGGTAGGGGTCGAAGCCGTCATCGACCCGAAGCAACTGCGCCCCAAGCACTTGCGATGCTTTAGCGAACAGGGGCAGGCGCATCAAGTCCTTGGTCCGCTCGACCGCGCCGGAGGGGCCGCGCGCCGCCTTCGACGCGCTGCTCGCCTTGGGGTCCGGCGGCAGCAGTTCGACGCGCACGACGCAGTCGGTGCCGGTGAGCTTGCGCAGCACGTTCCGCAGCACTTCGAGCGTCGCCTCGGCGGCGCACCCCTCGTAGGCCAGACTGCACTCGGCGGGGTACTTCAACAGAATCGTGTGGGCGTTCACCAGCACCGGCGCCCCGGCCAGCCGCAGCCGCTCGCGCCGCACGCCGCCGACCGTCTCGGCGACCTGCTCCCAGATCGCGGGCAGGGTGTCCGGCGTGATCGGGCCTGGGAACGGGGCGCTGT
>CAXTPM010000107.1:0-3552 GCA_964245865.1 uncultured Fimbriiglobus sp.
AGCCGCCGGCCTTCCTGGATCGGCACGACTCGTGCGCGGCGCGGCTGGTGTGGGACCGCCTCGTCGCGCTCGGGCGCCCGGTCGGCCACCTCAGGCCCCTGGTGGATGTCGTGTTTGCCGGCGACTCGGCCCGCGAGAGGGTCTACTTCCGGGAGGAGTTCGCCGAGAGCCAGCAGTCGGGGTTCCACAAGGTTCTGGACGGCGCGGAGGGGGCGACCGACGCGGCGGCGTACCGGGCCGCCCGCCGCTGGCTGGACGCCTACCACCGGCGGGCGCTCACCCGAACGGGGGGCTGAGCGCGCCGAACCCGCCCCCGCGCCGCGACCGGGCGGGGGGCCGCGCCCTGCCCCCGTGGTAAATTGTGTACCCGCCCGACCCGCAACGCCCGAGCAGCTCGCCATACGCCTCGGAACTGTCGGCCAGGGGCCACCCGCTCCATGATCCTGCTCTTGGCCGGGCTCCCCCGGCGGCAAAGCCCAGCCCGGCCTGCGACCCAGCGCGACTGGCTAGTATCGTCGCAAGCACTGTCGCCGTGGGCAAAATCGCTAAAGCTGTGTGCCTTCCGGAGTTTACCCCGATCGCCGGCCGACTTCGCGTCGGTTCGCCCAGCCAGCGCGGCCGATCGTCACCGGCCGCGTTGGCGGCGCCGGCTACAATCGTCTCAAGTCAGTCCGTCACTCTTCGACTCGACACCCCGAGGACTCGCCCGTGAAACCGTCCCCCCGCCCGGCGACCCCACCCCGGCTGGCCCTCGAGAGCCTGGAGGCCCGCGACGTGCCGGCCGCGGCGGTGGCGCTCTTGGCGACCAACGAGCTGGTCGCGTTCGACACCGCCAACCCAGGCGGCGCCAACGCCCCGATCGCGGTCACGGGGCTGGTAGGCTTTGAGAGCCTCGTCGGCATCGACTTCCGCCCGCAGAACGGCCAGCTCTACGGCCTCACCTTAGACGGGGTCGGGGGCGTGCGGCTCTACGCGATCAGCCAGCGCACCGGGCTGGCCACCCCGCTCACCGACGCCCCCGTGCAGTTCAGCACTATTACCGGCGGGGTCACCACGCCCGTGCCGATTACCGGCGGCAACTTCGGGATCGACTTCAACCCCACCGTGGACCGCCTGCGGGTGGTGACCGACTCGGGGTTCAACTTCCGCCTCGACCCGAACACGGGCGGATTGATCGACGGCAACGCCGACCCCGCCGACGGCGTGCAGCCGGACGCGGCCATCAACGGCGCCGCGACCGGCGTGGACGGCGCCGCGTACACCAACAGTGTGCCGAACGCGACGGCCACCACCCAGTACACCCTCGACTCGTTCACGAACACGCTCTCGATCCAGACCCCGCCCAACGGCGGCTCCCAAACCGCCCCGCTGCCGGTGACGCTGAACGGCCAGCCGCTCGACTTCGACGCCTTTAACGGCTTCGACATCGCCACCCTGCCGGACGGCGCCGGCGGCCCCGGCCGCGCGTTCGCGGCCCTCACGGGTACCGCGACGGGGGGCCGGCTGTTCGGGATCGACCTCTCGACCGGCGCTGCCACCGACTTGGGCCCGATCCCCGGAATACCGACTCAGTACCGGGGCCTGGCCGTCCAGAGTGACTTGAACGCCACCCCCACCACCCCCGGCGGGGCGCCGGCAATCGCGCTCGACGCGGCGGGCGCGAACCTGGTGCGCTTCGCCTTCACCGGCGCCGCGTCGCCGGGGGTCGGCACCGCGCCGGTCACGGGCGTCGCGGCCGGCGACGTACTAGTCGGCCTCGACTTCCGCCCGGCCACGGGGCAGTTGTTCGCCCTCGGGGTCAACGCCGGCGCCGACACCGCCACCCTGTACCGGCTCGACCCGCAGACCGGGGTCGCCACCCCCGTCGGCACGCCCGGCGGTGTTGCCTTCGTGACCGCCGGCGGCGCCGCGGTCGATCTGCCCGACGCGACCGCCGGGTACGGCTTCGACTTCAACCCCACGGTCGATCGCGTCCGCGTCACCACCGGCACGGGGCTGAACTTCCGGCTCAACCCGCTCAGCGGCGCGGCGGTCGATGGCGACGCGGCCGCCACCGGCACCCAGCCCGACGGGGCGGTTAACGGTGGCCCGACCGGGGTGAGCGGGGTGGCGTACACCAACGGCTTCGGCCAACTCGCGGGAGGGCCGACGACGCAGTACACCCTCGACGCGGCGAGCAACACGCTGTTCATCCAGAACCCGCCCAACAGCGGCACCCAAACCAGCCCGCTGGCGGTGACGCTGAACGGCGCCCCGCTCGACTTCACGGCGGTGGGCGGCTTCGACATCCCCGCCGGCGTGCGCACCAGCCTGGCCGGCGGGCCGGTGGCGTCCGGGCGCGGCTTCGCGGTGCTGACCGTCGGCGGCGCGACGGGGCTGTACGTGATCGACCTCACGACCGGCGCCGCGTTCCGCCGGGCGGACGTGCCGGCGGGCCTGGCCGGCGGCGCGGCGGGGCTGGCCCTCGGCGACGGCCCGGTGGGTACCGTTCAGTTCTCCGCCCAGACCAACAGCGTCGTCGAGAGCGGCACCGCGCTCGTCGGCACCCTCGCCCGGCCCAACGGCGTCACGGGGGCGTTCACCGTCGTCGTGGTGCCGACCGCCGGCACCGCCGCCGCCGGCTCGGACTTCGACGCGACCCCGGTCCTGGTCTCGTTCGCCGACGGCCAGGAGTTCGCCAACTACAGCATCCCGGTGTTCGACGACCCATCGACCGAGGAGCCGGACGAGACGTTCACCCTGACCCTGCAGAACCCGAGTAACGGCGCGGTCCTCGGCAGCCCGTCGGTACTGACCGCGACCATCGTCAACGACCCCGCCGCCGGGGAAATCGGCTTCGCCGTGGCCAACACGACGGTCTCGGAGAACGGCCAGTCGGTGAACCTCACGCTGACGCGCACCGGTGGGTCGGTCGGGGCGGTCGATGTCCGAATCCTGGCGCTCGCCGGCAGCACGGCCACCGCCGTCGCCGACTACGCCGGCGTGCCCGTCACGGTGACGTTCCTCGACGGCCAGACCACCGCGACGTTCGTCGTCACGATCGCCGACGACGCCCTGATCGAGGGCAGCGAGGCGCTCGAACTCGAGCTGGTCGTCGCCGGCGGCGGGGCCACCCTGGGGCAGCAGGCGACCGCGACGCTGACGATCACCGACGACGAAGTGACGCTGCCCTCGGTGGGCGTAGTCCGCTTCGGCTCGGCGACCTACTCGGCCACCGAGAACGGACCGACCGCGACGATCACGCTGGTGCGCGAGGCCGGCGCGTCCGGGTCGGTCACGGTCACCCTGGGCGTGACCGGCGGCACGGCCACCGCTGGCGCCGACTTCGGCCCGGTCCCGGCGACGGTGACCTTCGCCGACGGCCAGACGACCGCGACGGTGACGATCCCGGTCACCAACGACGCGCTCGCCGAGGGGAGCGAGACGGTGCTTCTCGCGCTGTCGAACCCGACCGGCGGGCTGAACATCGGCTTACCGAGTACCGCGACGCTGACCATCGCCGACGACGACACGGCCCCGGCGCCCGTGCCCGTCCCCTTCCTGATTAGCGGC
>CAXTPM010000107.1:3562-11669 GCA_964245865.1 uncultured Fimbriiglobus sp.
CGGCGGGGCCGCGCGGCCCCTGGTCGGCGCCGCCGGCGCGTTCGCGCTGGGCGCCACGGTGGCGTTCCCTGGCATCGCCGGCAACGCCACCGTGGCCGTGGCCGACGTGACCGGGGACGGGGTCGCGGACTACATCGGCGGCGCCGGCCCCGGCGGCGGCTCGCGCGTGGTGGTGATCGACGGCAAGTCGGGCGCGGTGGCGGCGACGTTCGACGCCTTCGAGGCGAGCTTTACCGGCGGGGTGTTCGTCGCGGCGGCGGACCTCGACGGGGACGGCAAGGCCGAGGTGGTGGTCACCCCCGACGCGGGCGGCGGGCCGGTCGTCGCGGTCTACAAGGGGGCGAGCCTCGCGGCCGGGGGGACCGGCCAGTTCGTGAGGTTCTTCGGCATCAACGACCCCGAGTTCCGGGGCGGCGCCCGCGCGGCGCTGGGCGACATCGACGGCGACGGCCGGCCCGACCTGGTGGTGTCGGCCGGGTTCCTCGGCGGCCCGCGCGTGGCGGTGTACGGCGGGGCGAGTCTGACTACCGGCGGGACGCCTGCGAACCTCGTCGGCGACTTCTTCGCCTTCGAGGACACCCTGCGCAACGGCTCGTTCGTCGCGGTCGCCGACTTCACCGGCGACGGCAGGGCGGACCTGGTGTTCGGCGGCGGCCCCAGCGGCGGCCCGCGCGTGCGGGTCATCGACGGGGCATCGCTGCTGAGCGCCGGGCCGTTCGGCCGCCTCGACGACATCCCGGCGGCAGGCCGCGCCAACTTCTTCGCCGGCGACCCGAACCTGCGCGGCGGGGTGACGGTGGCTGCGCGCGACGCCGACGGCGACGGCCGCGCCGAACTCGTGGTCGGCAGCGGCCGGGGCGAGCCGTCCCGAGCCCGGCTCTACCGCGCGGCCAACCTGCTGGCCAACCCCGCGCCGGCGCCCGACGGCGAGTTCGACCCGTTCGGCAGCGCCGCGCCGAACGGGGTGTTCGTGGGGTAGGCGTGGGGGCTTCGGCTCCGGCGCGGGAGGCCGCCCGTCGGACGGGCTTTCGACCCCTCGTAGCGCGACGGCTCACGCGACGCCGACGGGCCGGGCGTGGGCCGCGCGGAGCAGGTCGCCCGTGACGGCCTCGACCAACCTCCGGGCCTGGGCCGCCCACCGGGCGACATCGGAGTCGCCCGGCCGCACCCTCGGCGGGGCGGCGGTGGCCCCGCGCGGGTCGCCGCCCAGCAACGGCCGCAGCGCGTCGAGGTCCGCGCGGATCGCGGCGGCGTGGACGGCCAGGTCGGCCCGGTCGGCGGCGCTCGGCCCCGGCCCAGGGAACTCGGCCCCGGCCGCGCGTAGCAGTAATGACCGCGCCTTGCGGAGCCGGGAGAGGTCGAAGTGCCAGGGGGCCTCGTCCGGGGGCGTCCCGGCGGGCGGGTCCGGGGCGAGCGGGTGGAGGCCGGCGCCGGCCCGCGCCACGGCCGCGCGGACTCGGTCGGCCCGGAGGCGGGCGAGGCGCGCGACGACGGCGGGCGTGAGGTGGGGGTGGCCCCCGCCGAGGACCGACCTGCGGGCGCCGGGCGCGGCTTGTTCGGCGGCCTCGACGTGGCGGAAGAAGTCGAGGGCGGTCCGCACCTCCTTCACGCCCCCGCCGGCGGCCGCGGCGACCCCGGCGACCGCCGCCTTCTCGCCCCGCGCTCCCGCGAGGCGGAGTGCCACCTGCCCGGCGTACCCCCGCCCGAGGTCGTACAGGGCGCGGTTGTCGCTCGTCATCGCCACGGTGTCCTCCACGCGTATGGTTGGGGCTGCCGGCGGGGGCCGCACCCCGAGCCGCGTGACCATAACAAACATAGAGTTTAGCGGCCGCCGGGGATGGCGTTGCGGGACGCATCCGCTGTCTGCTCCCGGCGCCGCGAGCGCCCCGTCACTCCGCCGCGCCGGTTTCGAGCCGGTCGAGGGTCCGTTCGAGCCACAGGTTCCCGGTCTCGATCAGCCGGCCCCAGCGGTCCAGGCACGCTCTGCGGGCCCGACCGCCGCCCGCCCCCTCGGCATGCTCGTAGAGGCGCAGCGGGGCCGGCGCGAGCGGCGCGATCTCGTCCCGGCCCCCGGACCCCCCGGCGCCGGCGCTGTCGTAGCGCTGAGGCGGTGCCGTCGTCCGCGACCGCCTCGGACGCTCGCCTCAGCCGCGCCCCGCGCGCCTCGGCCTTGTGCAGGGCGGCGTGCGGCCCCCTCCCAGTTCCGCGGCGTCCGGCCGCGCGACCCTTCCGGCCACGAGTCCGGCGCGGGCGACGCAAATCGTCGGGGCTTTTTCGTTCCCGCGCCGCCCCGCCTCTGCTAGCATCGCCTCAACTCCCCCCGATGTCGCGCGAGGACCGCCGATGTTCGCCGCCGCCGTGTCGATGTCCCTGTTCGCTTCGGCGCAAGCCCCGCCGGTCCCCGTGACGGTCGCCGACCCCGACGGCAACCCGGCCGCTGGGGCGAAGGTGTGGTGCTACCCGTACTCCGAGAGGGCGACAGTACAGGAGCCGAAGCCGGTCGCCGCCGACGCGGCCGGGCGCGCCACGGTGGGCGGGCCGGCGGGGCAGTACGGCACCCGCTACGCCTTCGCCAGGGACGCCGCCGGGCGCGTCGGCTCGGCGCAACTGTCTCGCCGAGCCGACGCGGCCGAGGGGGTCAGAATCGTCGTGCGGCCCGTGGCGGCGCGCGCCGGCCGGGTGACCGGCGCCGACGGCAAGCCCGTGGCCGGGGCGCGCGTGCGGCTGACGGCCTACTCCGAGGAGGCGCTGGCGCGCAAGGGCTACTACAGCGAGGTCAGCCTGCCGCCGTGGATCCCGGCGCAAGTCACCGGCCCCGACGGGCGCTTCGACGCCCCCGCCCCGGAGGGGTTCGGCGTCTACTTCCGCGTCGAGGCCGAGGGGTTCGGCGAGGCGACGTTCCTGGCCGCCGCAGCGGCCGACCCCGCGCCGGTGCTGCTCAGGCCGGGGCGCGTCGAGTTGCGCGTGGCGGGCGTCGAGCCGGCGAAGGCCAAGGGCGCGTACTGGTCGCTCCGCGCTTCGGACGAGTCGAGGGGCGGCACCCGCGCGATCGCCTACAAGGCCGGCACGCTCGACGGCACCCCGACCCAGGCCGTCGAGGGCCTGTACCCCGGCCGCTACGACTTCGCCGTCCAGAACGGCGGCGCGCTCCCCGTCATCGCCCAGAAGTCCGCGCCGGTGGAAGTCCCCCCCGGCGGCAGCGCGACCGCCACCGCCAGCTTCGGCCCCGCCGCCACCATTACCGGCCGCGTCGTCGGCCCCGACGGCAAGGGCGTCGGCAGGGTTCAGGTCTCCGTCAGCGGCACCGACGCGGCCGACTCCAACCGGCAGTCGCAGTACCTCACCGCCACCACCGCCGCCGACGGGACGTTCGCCGCCCACGGCCCCGCCGCGTGGTACGCCGCCGGCGCCCAGCCGCCCGACGGCCTCGTCCACCCCTCCGTGCCGCGCCGGGGCCAGGGGCGCAAGGCGGTGCGGGTCGAACTCGGCCAGAGTCGGGAGGTCGAGCCGATCCGGCTGATCGCCGCCAAGAGCGTCGCCGTCCGCGCGGTGCTCGAGGGCGGCAAGCCGGCCGCCGGGGCCAAGGTGTCCGCCTGGACCGGCACGAGCCACGACTACACGGCCACCGCCGACGCCGACGGGCGGTTCGCCGTCAAGAACCTCCCGCCCGACGACGCCTTCTCGCCGCGCATCAGGCTCGGCGACGCGGTCAACCTGCCGGAGGCCATCGAGGTCGAGAAGGCGGCCGACCCGGTGGTGGTCGAGGTCAGCCCCAGGCACGCCGCCGGGTTCGCCGGCAAGCTGGCCGACCCGCAGGGCAGGCCGGTCGCCGGGGCCAAGGTCACGCTGCGGCCGATGGTCTGGGGCGTCGGCCGGAACTCCGACGGCGGCATCCAGCGCAGTACAGACAGGGTCACGATCGCCCCCGACGCGCAGGGCCGCTACGAGTTCAGGACCCTCTGGGCCAAGGACCGATACTCGGTGCTGATCGCCGCCCCCGGCTTCGCCGACGCCGAGATTCAGGACCACGTCGGCGTGGCCGGCAAAGTCACCGACCTCGGCACGACGACCCTCACCCGCGCCGGGCTTGTCGTAAAGGGCACCGTGCGCGACGCGGCGGGCCAGCCGGTGGCCGGCGCGGCCGTGTTCTCGGTGGACGGCCCGGAACGCGAGGAGACGAAGTCCGGCCCCGACGGCGGCTTCACCCTCTCGAAGTTCGCCGACGCCCCGGCGTGGGTGTTCGCACGCAAAGCCGGCTACCGGCTCGCGCTCGCCGAGGTCACGCCGGGCCAACCTGGGCCGGCCGCGCTCACGCTTGTGAAGGCCGATGATCCACCCGCGCCGGCGCCGGTCATCACCGCCGAACACAGGGCGGCGTCGGAGCGGCTGACGCGCCACCTGCTCACCCGGCTGTGGGAGAGCGGCCCAGACTCCGGCGGCATCTTCGCCCTCGGCTACGCGGCCCAGTACGACCTCGCCCTGGCGCGGAAGTGGCGCGACGAGGCCAAGGCCAGGCCCGGCGGCAGGGACTACTCGGGCTACGTCGAACCGGTCGCGCGCCGCAAGGAACTCGCCGCCACGGCCGCCGCCGACATCGAGGAGGCCGTCGCCGCGCTCGCCGGCATGAAGGGCGGCGCCTACGACGAGGCGCTGGCCCTCGCGCGGAGCCTGCTGGCCACCGACAAGGAGAAGGCGGCGCGCGTGGCCGAGGAGGTGGCGGTGCGGGCGCGGGAGCGCAAACTCCCGGAGAAAGTCCTGTCCCTCGCCGACGCCGGGGAGTTGGCCGCGCAGGCCGGGAACGCGGCGGGGGGCAAGAAGCTGCTCGGCGAAGCCGCCGACCTCGCGGAGAAGCTCGACTTCAGCGGCCAGACGCGGACCACGATGTACGCCGGGATGGTGGCCGCGCGGCTCGCCCCCTACGACTGGCCGAGGGCCGAGGCGATGCTGGACCGCCTCACCGTGCCCGGCGAGTACAACCGCTGGCTCTCCAGCGCCTACGCCCGGCTGGCGGCGGCGGACCCCGCGCGGGCAAAGGAGTTGCTCGGCAAGTTCAAGCCCGACAACGCCTTCGACTCGGCGCACGCGCGGGTGAAGGGCGCCCTCGCCGTCGCCGCCACGCGCCCCGACGAGGCCGAGGCGCTGATCCCCACGATCTCGAGCGCCGGCAACCGCCTCACGGGCCACGTCGCGCTCGCCGAGCGCTTCGCCAAAACCGACAGGCCGCGTGCCCTCAGGCAGATCGAACTGGCGTTTGCGATGATCGACGCCGACGACCCGGACTTGCGCTCGTGGAGCGGCATGGGCGGGCGCGCGGCGTTCGGCGCCGCTGCCGCCGCCCACGCGGCCCGCTTCGGCCACCCCGGCCTGGCGGACCTCGTGGCCCGCACCCTCGCGGCGCGCCCCACGCCGCGCGACGACTACCAGGGCGTCAAGGGGCGCGAGCACGCGCTGGTGGTGACCGCCTCGGCGCTAGCGCTGGTCGACCCGGCGAGCGCCAGGCGCGTGCTGGCCGGGGTGGCCCCGCCGGGGGAGTTCGCCGAGCGCGCGATGTCCGAGCGGCGCGAGTGGCTGTTCGCGCTCGCGCTCGCCGACCCCGACCGGGCCGTCGGACTCGTGGACAAGCTGTTCGAGCAGTCCAAGAACCCGGCGGCGGGCGGGCCGACGAACACGGGGCTGACCACACTGGCGGCGCTGCTGACGGGCGCGGATCGCCTCGACGAGTTGGAGCGCTGGGGCGGGCTGCCCGGCGGCGACCACGATCGGGAGTAGGCGCCTTCTCCTGTTCCCTCTCCCCTCGAAGGGGAGAGGGAGCGAGTCCGCAGGTACCCGGAGGCCACGCGTTATGCTCCCGCTCCTCACCGCCGTTCTGCTCGCCCCGCCGGCCGCCGATCCGGGCTGGCGCTTCGTCGATGAGGCGAGTGCCGACGGGCGCGCGGCGGTGGTGTTCCGCAGCGTCGAACTCGCCGACAAGCCGGCTAGCCCGTTGCACCCGGACGACGGGCCGCCCGCCGGGTCGGCGTACGGCTCGGCCGGCGTCGGCCCCGGCGGGCGCTCGCGCGTCAACATCGTCTGGCACGCCGGGACGGGCACGCTGTGGCTCGACGCCGACGGCGACGGCCGGTTCGGCCCCGCCGAGCGGCACGCCCTGGGGGCCAAGCCGCACGAGGCCGTCATCGACGTGCCGGGGGAGGGGGGCGAGTCGCTGCGCCGCACGCTGCTCGTCCGCCGGCGCGGCGACGGCTTGGCGTGGGCGGTGCGCGGCTACGCCGAGGGCTTCGTGGTCATCGGCGGCAAGCGCGTCAAAGCCCGCCTCACCGACGGGGATGCCGACGGCCGGTTCGACTCCACCGGGTCGGACCGCGTCTGGCTCGACCCCGACGGCGACGGCGCGTTCGACCCCCTGGCCGAGCAGTTCGCCCTCGGCGGCGCGATCCAGGTCGGCGGCGTGGCGATCCTCGTCAAGCCCCGAGCCGACGGCCTGGGCCTCGCGGTGCGCGAGCGGCCCTCGGAGATGGGGGCACTCGCGGTCGAGGTGGCCCGCCTGCCGGGGGGCGAGGTGCTGGAACTGAACGCCACCTACGTCAGCGAGTTCGGCGAACTGGTGGCGGTCAAAACCGAGGGCGAGCCGACGCCGCTACCGGCCGGGCGCTACCGGGTCGAGTCGGTGCGGCTGCGCCTCTCCGACGGGGCGGGCAAGGTCTGGACGTACACGTTCACCTCGGGGGACCACTCGGCGTTCCCCGTCGAGGTCGTGAAGGGCCGCACCACGGGGCAGCGGCTGCTCGCGGACCTCAAGGCCGGCGTGGGGCTGGCTGCGGGCGCGGCGGCGAGTCCCGGCGCCTCGGTGCGCGTGCAGCCCGACGTGACGGCCGGGGCGCTGTACCTGGTCAACTGCGAGGTCGGCACCCGCCACGACGACGGGTACGGGGGGCGAGGTCCGTCGGCGAGTATCGTCCTGAGCGCCCCCGGCAGCGAGGCGCTCGACCGCTGCGAGAGCGGGTTCAACTGAGGCCGGCTCTGCCCGCGCCCGGTCCGGGTGCCCGTGAGCGCGAAATCGACGGCACTTGAGGTGCGGGTGACGTTCCCGAGCGGCCCGCTGGCCGGGGACGTGACGGCGACGGCGCCCCTGCCGGCGGCGAAGTAGGGCGGCCCGCCGCCCAGGCCCGGCGGCGGGGGGGGGGCGCCCCGCCGCTGGGAAGTCCGTCATCGTCTGGATGGACAGCACGTCCCTGGTCCCGGTCGTTGTGGAGGAGGCCGTCGATCCGGTCGCGGGCGTGCGGGCCTATCTGGGACCGGACCAGCGACGGACCGCCCGCCGGCCGCGTACCGCTCGGTGACGGAGATGAGCGGGCCGGACGAGGCGGTCGCGGCGACGTACGCCGGAGGTGAGCCCGAGCCAATGTTTGCCTCCGCCGACACGCGGCTGAAGTAGCCGGGCGGATCCCCGGCGGGGCCGGTCGTAGGGGGCGGGGGCGTCGGCGGAGCCCCGCGTTCCCCGCGGCCGCGCGGACTTTCCACGGGCGCGACGGTTATACTTAGCGATCCGGCTGCGGCGCGGCCTATCAGAAAACCCAGGGAGTGCGTCCGATGGCGAAGAAGCCGGCCGGGAAGAGTGCGATCGCCAGGGCGAAGGAAGTGGTCGCCGGCGCGGCCGGGGCCGTGGCGGGGGCGGTGGGCGACGCCGCCGAGTCGGCCAAGACGCGCGTCGTGCTGCCGGCTGCGGAGGCGGTCGGCATCATCGACGCCGCGCCGAAGAAAAAGGCTCCCGCCAAGAAGGCCGCCGCCAAGAAGGCTACTGCCCCCGAGCCGCCGGCGAAGCCCGCCGCCAAGGCCGCGACCGCCCCGAAAAAGCCGGCCGCGCCGAAGGCCGCTACTAAGAGCGCGGCGGCCCCAAAGTCCCCGCCCGCCAAAGGCGCCCAGGCGAAGGCGAAGGGGAAGAAGTAGCCGGAGGGAAGAAGTCCCCGGCCCTCCCTGGAGGGGTTGCTGGGGTCTTGCCGCTCACAGTTCCGCGCGGACGCACGAGCGATACGTCGGTCCCCTGATCCGCCGGCAGGCGATGGGCCACAGGTCGACGCTTGCCGGCGCCCTGGGGGTGACCGCAATCTAC
>CAXTPM010000108.1:0-1102 GCA_964245865.1 uncultured Fimbriiglobus sp.
CGATGTCGGTGCCCTTATCAACATCGTTGACCGTCGATTGCGCCGCCGGCTCGAATGCGTTGTTGCTGCCGGTCGAGGAACTCAGCCCCGCCGGCTTGACGATCCGCACCTGGTAGGTGCCGGGCGTCAGGCCCGTGAACAGGTAGAAGCCGTCGGCGTTGGTGGTCGTGGTGGCAACCACCTGCCCGGCCTGGTTTAGCAGGCTCACCGGCACGTTGGCGATGCCCGGCTCGCCGGCGTCGCGCACGCCGCTGTTGTTCGAGTCGAGGAACACCAAGTCGCCGAGCACTAAAGGGCGGAAGACGCCGAAGTCTTGCCGCAGGTTGGCCCGGCCCGGAAGCCCATCGACGCTAGTATCCGGGTTGCCGGCCGGCCCGACGACCACCGACGACGAGACGATGAACGACGTGCCGGCGAGCGCGGTGCCGTGGTCGGCGTTGTCGGTGGGGTTCGCGCCCGGCAGGCCCGGCTCGAACGACGAGTTCGGCCCAGTGCTGGTGACGTAGCCCGCCGGCGGCACGAACCGCAGCGAGTACGTGCCGGGCGTCAGACCCCGGAACAGGTAGAAGCCGTCGGCGTTGGTGGTCTGCACCACCGGCGTGCCGTCGGGGTTCAAGACCGGGTTGCCGGCGCCGTCGAGCAGTTGTAGCGTGACCCCGCCGATGCCGGGTTCGCCCGCGTCGCGGACGCCGCTGTTGTTGATGTCCTCGAACACCAGGTTGCCGAGTTCGACCGGCTGGTAGACCCCGAAGTCCTGGTCGCGGTAGCGGCTGTTCACCGGCGTGAACGAGTCGTCCGGCAGGCCGGCGGGGATCGTCGCCGGGTCCACCGCGGGCGCGGCGCCCGAGGCCAGCGTCACTTGCGGGCCGGTGATGAATGCAGCCGACTGGGTGCCGTGGTCGAAGTCGTTGGCCGGGTTGCCGTTGACCGGCTCGAACGGACCCGTGACGCCGGGGGCGCCGGTGCTCGAAACGTAGCCGGCCAGCACCTGGTCGCGCACCAACCGAACTTGGTAGACGCCGCCGCCGAGGTTTTGGAACAGGTAGCCGCCATTGGCGTTGGTCGTGGTCGTGGCCAGCACCTGCCCGGTCTGGCTGAGCAG
>CAXTPM010000108.1:1112-11595 GCA_964245865.1 uncultured Fimbriiglobus sp.
CGTCGAAGCGGCCGTTGTTGTGCGCGTCGATCCAGACCTTGTCGCCGAGCGAGAGCGGCCGGAAGAAGCCGAAGTCCTCGTCGCGGAAGCTGTTGGCGTCGGTGGTGAGCGGGTCATCAGACCGGCCGCGGTCGCCGAAGCCGGCTGCGGAAGTCTCGCCAAGCCGCGCGGTGCCGGGGGTGGTCCGCACCACGGGGCCGAGGACCGCCGCGCCCGTCGGGTCAGTGGTGCCACTGTCAATGTTGTTGGCCTGCTGCACCGGCACGCCGTTGGCGAACTCCACCGGGCCGATGGTCGCGGCCTGGGCGCCGGTCGAGCTGCGGAACCCCGCGAGGGCCGGGTTGGTCGCCGCGTCGAGCGGGATGCGCACGCGGTAGTTGGCGTTCGGCGTGAGGTTCTGGAACAGGTAGCCGCCCAGCGCGTTGGTCTGCTGGGTGGCGACCACCGCGCCGGTGTCGGCGTTGAGCAGTTGCACCAAGACGCCGCCGAGGGCCGGCTCGGCGCCGTCGAACGCGCCGTCGTTGTTGAGGTCGTTCCAGACCAAGTCGCCCAGGGAAATCTGCGACACGAAGCCGATGTCGGTGGTGTGGTCGGCCGGGCCGGCCACCGGCGGGGTGTTGGCCACCGCGACCGCGCTGCCGCTGACCAGCGTGGCGTCGGAGTCGATGGTCGGGTTCGCGCCCCCGTTCACCTTGGTGGTCGTGAGGCTGTAGGCCGCGAGCGCCGGCTGGCCCGTGGGAACGCGCACCTCGTAGGCCATGTTGGGCGACAGTTGCGACACGCCGTAGCTCTTGCCGGCCACGCGCAGGCCCGAGGCGGCGCCGGGGTCGGCGAGGCTCGTGAAGTAGTAGTTGCCGGCGGCGTCGGTGGTCGCGGTCGCAATCGGGGCGCTGCTCTTGAACAGCACCACCTGCACGCCCGCGAGGCCCGTCTCGGCGGCGTCCTGGACGCCGTTGCGGTTGGCGTCGTACCAGATGCGGTTGCCGATTTCCACCGGCGCGGCGGTCACGGCGATCAAATCACCCACACCGTTGGCCTTGGCGAACAACTGCGCCGGGGTCGGGATGTCCGACTGGTAGAGTTCGTAGGCGCGGTTCGAGTTGCCCGCCGTCGCGCCGTCGTTGGCGTACCAGCGCACCCCGCCCGAGTTGTAGCGGCCGGGGACTTGCGCGGGGTCGAACGTCGTGACCGCCACATCCGCGTAGCCGGGGAGTTGCAGGACGCCGCCGACGGAGAGTTCCTGGTGGTCCTCGCGCGGCCCCTGCGGCGGGGTGGTGTAGATGCCGGGCAGCAGGAAGTCGCCCGAGTAGAACTCGCCGCCGCCCGGCCCCTGTTGGCTGTTCACGCCCTGGGCGCTGACCGGCGTGCCGTTCGGCCCCCGGCCGTTGTTTTCAAGTGTGAGGCGGCTGGTGACCGCGCCCGCGGCGTTGACCTGCACGTTGGCGAACGCGCGGAGGGTGTCGCCCCCGGTGATGCCGGTGTAGAGCTGCTCGAGATTGTTCGCGTCGGCGGGCGTCTGCACGCCGAACTGGTCGCCCGCGCGGTCCCTAAAGCCCAGGGTGAGGTTGCCGGTGGTGTCGAACGCCAGTCCGGTCAGCATCGGCTGCGGGTAGATGCCGATGTTGCGGATCGGCCCGGTGGGGTTGGTGAGTGTGCGGAAGGTCGGCGTCCACACGCGCCAGTTCGCGGAAATCGGGTCGGGATTGGGCAGCGCGGTCGGCGCCCCGACCTGCACGTAGCCCCGCTCGTAGTTCAGCGGCACGTCGAGGATCGCTTCGGTGGTCGTGGCCGAGCCAGTGAGGCCGACGAAGCTGCCGCCGCCCCCGGTCAGGTTGCCCGCCGCGTCGGCGTTCAGCTTGAACTGGAAGACGTAAGCCCGCAAGGAACTCGCGTCGCCGTCGGGGTTCGCGGGCGTGGCGGTCGATTCGCCGGTGTTGACCGCCCCGACGTAGACCGAGCCGCGGAAGAACTGCACCGCGAACGGCCGCAGGTCGCCCAGTCGGCCGTTGGAGCCGACGTTCACGCCCGTCACGCCCGCGGGCACCGGCAGGTCGAACGACTGCGGCGCGGCGGTGGGGTTCTGGGTATCGACCACGTAGAGTTTGCGGTCGCCCAGCGCGATGGCGTAGAGGTAGCGGCCGGTCGGGTCGGTGTCGAGGCCGCCCAGGCCCGTCTTGCCGACCGCGTCCCACCCGACCTGCCGGGTTACGCCATCCGACCCGGTGACGCTGTAGAGGCCGTCGCGCAGGTACGGGTCGGTGCCGCCGGTGTTACTCGGGTTGGTGAACGCGGCGTCGGCGCGGTAGTTGGTGCCCGCCGACCCCGGCGCGAGTTGGGCGAGGTTCACGAACGGCGTTGCGGTCGTCACCTGAGTTTGGCCGGCGGCGGGGGTGGCCGAGGTGAGGTAAATCTCGCCCTGGGCGGTCGCGGCGTCGCCGGTGCCGGGGCCGTAGCCCGCGTGGCGCTTGGTGTACGCCGCCGAGTAGATCACGTTGGTGGACTTGGAGTACGCCAGCCCCCAGGTGGTGCCGAGCTGGCTCTGCGGCACCGCGATCACGTGAGTTTCGGGCGCCCGGTACGGGTCGGCGCTGGCGTTGGGGATCGACGACCCCGAGTTGTACGGGAAGCTACTCAGCACCGAGCGCCCGGCGTTGGGGCCGTTGAACGCGCCGAAGACGTAGCTGTTCTCGACTAAAAGCGGGTTGTCGGGCGTCACGTCCTCCTGGCGGACTAGCCCCAGGTTCACGCCGCCCGTGGTGCCGCCGTCGAGCGCGCCGACGAACTGCACCGAGGTGCCGTTCTGCACGCCGCTCGGGCCGTACCCCACCCCGCTGGGCAGGTTGGTGAACTCCAGGCGGTACGCGCCGCCCGCGGCGACGGTCAGGGTGTAGGTGCCGTTGGCGGCGGTGTCGGCGGTGCCTGCCACCGCGCCGGCGTCGTTGAACGCCGTCACGCGCACCGGCGCCCGGCTGGCCACGGTGGCGTAGGGGTCGAGGCTACCGCTGTAGGGGGGCTCGGCGGCGAGGGTGGTGGTGCCGAACCCGGCGTTGGAGACCGTGACCGGCAGCGTGTCGAATCGGCCGTTGGCGTTGGTGTCGAGGAACACCGTCCCAGTGAATAGCGCCGCGGGCACCTCGCGCTCTTCGAGGCGCAAGACCGCCGGCTTGGCGCTGGGTCGCGCGGCGGTGCTGCGGCGGGCGCGCTTACCCCTCGGGAGGGCGGACGGGGGGCGGGGGGCGGCAACGGGCGTCGGGTCGGTCATCGTGGGCCTCGCAAAAGTCAGGGGGCGGTCTGGCTTCGGGTGGTTCAGCGGTTCGCGTCAAGGTCGGAGCAAACTTTTCAGACCCCAGCAGAACGATACCGCTGAACTGGGTCCAGCGCGCCATCCGTCTAGGGTCTGGGCACGAAGTTCGCCCCCCGCAGGACAATTACAAGCGGGCGCGGGCCGGGGCACCAGAGCGATTGGGTTCGTTCTACCAATTTTGACGCCCGGCGGCACTACCGGGGTGACGCAACTGTAACAGTTGCCGCGAAAATGCCGGTGGTAATGATTCGTAATGTTTACACCTTCTGAACGGGCGTGGAAAGCTGGAGCGTTGGGGCGACTCGGGTCGATACGAAGCCCACGACGCCGGAGCGTGCGCGGGAGGATTCCGCAACCCCGGCCAGTGTCGTGTGTCCCGATCAGGAGGATCGAAATGGTTGCCCGAACTTGGGGCGCGTGGGGCGCGACTTGCGCCCTGGCGCTGGGGTCACTCCCGGTCGCCGCCCCGCTGTCGAACGCCCAGGCGCCCCCGCCGGCCCGCGCGGCCTCGACAGTGCCGACCGTCGCCGCGCCCCTGGCCCCGGCATCGCCCCGCATGATTAACGCGAACCTGAAGCCGTCCGACGCCCCGGCGCCCGCAGCGGCCGCGCCGGCGACGCTCGGCGGCTTCCCGACCACCGCCGCGTCGGGCGCGCCGTCGTACTCACCGCCGGCCGCGGCCCCCGCGCCGACGCTCTTCGGCGTGGCTCCGGCGGGCGCGTGCGGCCCCCAGGGTTGCGCCCCAGACTGCGCCACCCCGGCGTGTGACTGCCTCTGCGGCCCCCCCGGCCGGGTGTGGGTGAGTGGGGAGTACCTGTACTGGACCGCGCGGGGGCAGAACCTCCCCCCTCTAGTGACCGCCGCCCCCAACGGCACCCCGCGCGCCACCGCCGGCGTGCTCGGCCAGCCGGGGACGCAGACCCTCTTCGGGGGCCAGCGCTACAACGACGACTGGCGCAGCGGCTTCCGCCTGCGCGCCGGAGTCTGGCTCGATGAGTGCCAGCGCTGCGGCATCGAGGGCGACTTCTTCTTCCTGGGGCGCAGCCGCGACCAGTTCACCGCCGGCTCGGACGGCTCGCAGATCATCACTCGCCCGTTCTTCAACGCCACCGAGAACCGCCAGGACGCGGAACTGGTGAGCTTCCCCAACGACTCGCAGCTCGTGAGCCTGCCGGGCGTCTTAGCCGGGTCGGTGAGCGTGGACAGCCGCTCGAGCTTCATCGGCGGCGGCATTAACTACATCCAGAACTGCTGCTGCGACCCGTGCGGGCGCCTGGACTACTTCGCCGGGTTCCGCTACCTGAACCTGCGCGACGAGGTGACCATCACCGAGAACCTCACCGCGCTGGGAGGGAGTAACGTCGCGGCCGGCACGCGCTTCCTGATCCGCGACAACTTCCAGACCTCGAACAACTTCTACGGCGGCAACATCGGGCTGAACTACGAGCGCCGCTTCGGCCACTTCTTCCTCGGCGTGCGGCCGAGCGTGGCCCTGGGCGTGGTCAACTCGACGGTGGACATCAACGGCTCGACCACGATCATCCAGCCGGGCGGCGCGAGCCAGACCTACCCCGGTGGCCTCTTGACGCAGCCGTCGAACATCGGCCACTACGAGAGCGACGCCTTCGCGGTGGTGCCGGAGATCGGCGTCCGCCTCGGGGTGCAAGTGACCCCCGGCCTGCGGGCGTTCGTCAGCTACAACTACATCTACTGGTCGAACGTGGCCCGCGCCGGCGACCAGATCGACCTGCGCGTCAACACCAACCAGATCGCCCCGAGCCAGGGTCTGGGCGGCGGTCCCGCGCTCCCGGCGTTCCAACTGAAGCGCACCGGCTACCAGGTGCAGGGCATCGGCTTCGGGGCGGAGTACCGGTTCTAGGCGGGGTTCCGCACCCGAGCGGGGGGCGTCAGCCTTTTGAGCCAGTCCGACACTCGGCACCTGCCGTAAGTGTCGGACTGGCTCGGAGGGCTGACGCCCCCGCTCAGGTTCGGCTATCGATCCCGACCGCCACCAGCCCCCCCGCCGTTCGCGCGAACACCGCCGGCGGCTCCAGCGATTCGCCCAAGGCCAGCCGGCAGGCCTGTTGCTTCACTTCCGCCGCCCCCAACTCGGCGTTTAGGCAGCGCTCGCAGCACAACGAGTACGTCTTCAATTCGTGCGTGACGCCGTCGCTCCAGCGCGCGGCGATCTTGAACCCGGCGGGGTTCGCGCACCCCGGCGCGGTGCAGCGCACGACGTAGTTCACTTCCGCGCCGCCCCTTCGCTCGTCATTGCCGAAAGCGCCTCCGCGGCCGCCTGGACCTCGGCGTCCTTTTTGTTGCGGCCCCAGACCGGCGGGTAGCGGTGGCCGTTGATCTCCGCGACGATCTTAAAGCAGCGGTCGTGGTCCGGCCCCTGCTCGTCGAGGACCACGTAGCGCGGGGTCGAGCCGAACAGCCGCTGGGCCAGGGTCTGGAGCTGCGACTTGGCGTTGGTCGCGGTCGCGCTCTCGGCGAGCTTTTCGACCTCGGGCGCAATCAGCCCGGCGATGAATGCCTTGGCCGCGTCGTAGCCGCCGTCCAGGAAGATCGCCGCCACCAGCGCCTCGAACACGTCCGCGAGCATGTTCATCGGGATCATCTGGGCCGACGGCATCCCCTTGCCCAGAAACAGGAACTCGCCGAGTCCGAGGTCGCGGCTGAACTGGGCGCAGGTCCGGCGGCTGACTAGGGCTGACTTGAACTTGGTCAGGTCGCCCTCCTGGTAGTCCGGGAAGCGGGCGTAGAGCAGCTCGCACGCCACGAGGCCGAGCACCGAGTCGCCGAGAAACTCCATGCGCTCGTTGGAAGCAGTACGGGTGTTGGCGCCCGAGGTGTGCGTCAGGGCGGCGCGCAACAGCGACGGCGTGCGGAAGCGGTAGCCGGCGGCGTCCTGGCAGGCGTCCAGGATGAGGGCGTCGGGGTCGGATCGGGCCGGCGGGTTCACGGCAAAGGGTCCACGGGTGGCGGCGTGGGGCCAAACGGAGCTGGGGGGTCGTAGACTGATCTTAGCACGCCCCCGCCCCGAAGCCCACGAATCGCGCATGACCCCGACGCCGACCCCGCCCTTCCGCATGCCCGCCGAGTGGGAGCCGCACGCCGCCACCTGGCTCGCCTGGCCCCACCGCCGCAGCGACTGGCCCGGCAAGTTCGGCCCCGTGCAGTGGGTCTACGCCGAGATCGTGCGGGTGATCGCCGAAAGCGAGCGCGTCGGCGTGGTGGTGCAGAACGCAGGCCAGCGGGCCGAGGCCGAGCGCGTGCTGACGGCGAACGGCGTCGATTTGAGTCGCCTCGACTTCGTGCAGCACCCCACCGACCGCGGCTGGCTGCGCGACGCCGGGCCGATCTTCGCCGTGGACGCGGCGGGCCAAAAACTCGCGCTCGACTTCGCGTTCACCGCCTGGGCCAAGTACGACGACTACGCCCTCGACGACGGCCTGCCCGCGAGCATCGCCCGGTTCCGCGGCGTGCCGGCGGTTCAGCCGATCGCCAACGGCAAGCGCATTGTCCTCGAAGGGGGCAGCATCGATGTTAACGGAGCCGGCCGCATTCGCACTACCGAGGAGTGCCTACTCAGCCAGGTGCAGGAGCGCAACCCCGGCCTCGACCGCGCGGGCTACGAGCGGCTGTTCGCCGAGTACCTGGGCGCGACCGAAACCGTTTGGCTGGGCAACGGCATTGCCGGCGACGACACCCACGGCCACGTCGATGACCTCGCGCGCTTCGTCTCGGGGGACACCGTGGTGCTGGCGAGCGAGCGCGACGAGTCCGACGCCAACTACGCCGCGCTGCGCGACAACCGCGAGCGCCTGGCGAGTCACAAACTGAGCGTGGTCGAGTTGCCGATGCCAAGGCCCGTGGTGTTCCGGGGGACGCGCCTGCCGGCGAGCTACGCCAACTTCCTAATCACCAACGGCGGCGTGCTGGTGCCGACGTTCAACGACCCGGCCGACCGGGTCGCGCTCGGCATTTTGGGCGAGCTATTTCCGGGGCGCGAGGTGGTCGGCATCGCCTGCCGCGATTTGGTGTGGGGGCTGGGCGCGGTGCATTGCATGACGCAGCAGGAACCGGTCGCTTCGCTCCAAGGTTGAAGTGTGAAGTGAGAAACGAAGAGAAGAGGCAGACCTCGGTGCCTCTTCTCTTCGTTTCTCACTTCACACTTCAACCTTGGAGCGAAGCGACTACCACGTGTACGACGCGCTGAAGCTGATCCCCTGCGTGAACACGTCGGTGCTGCGGAAGTTCGGCAGCGGCCGCACGCCGTTGAGTGCCGGGGCGGCGCCGTTGGGCAGCGGGAAGTTCGGGATGCGGTTGACATCCAGCGACGTGTCGATCTGGTCGCCGGCGCGGAGCACGTTGTTCAGGTAGATGAAGTTGTACCCGACGCCCAACTTCAGGCGCGGCGTGACGTACACCCCGAGCGTCAGCCCGGCCTCGGGCAGCACGCCGAACTCGCTGCGGCTGCGGCGGCCGATGTTCGCGCCGGAGATCGCCAGCAGTCCCCCCGCCGCGGTCTGGGCGCCCGCGGCGGTGAGAATCTGCTGCCCGCCGTTGATGTCCACCGTCTGGAACACCGTGCCGAGTGCCACCGACGCGCGGCCCGCCGCGAAGAAGCGCCCGAAGCGCCGCTCGCCCATCAGCCCGATCTGCGGGCCGTGGAAGTTGTTGTCGGTGCGGAAGTCGTCGTTCACCACGCCGGAGAGCGAACCCGGTAGGCCGATACTCGACGGCGAGTTCCCCGTGCGCTGGAACGTCTCGGTGACGGTGAGCTGGTCGCCCAGGTGGAAGTAGCGGTAGCCGCCGAAAATACTCAGGCTGTTGCACGGGTCGCACGGGCAGAGGTTGCGCACGAGGTTGATGTCCGCGCCCCACACCTGCGTGCGCGGCCGGACCACCACGCCGCCGGTGGCGAGGCCCGGCGCGGCGACGATTTCGGAGAACGGCTGGCCGGTGTTGGCGTTGGTAAAGGGGCGCGCCAGGAACGGGTACTCGTTGGTGTCGGTGCGGAAGTCGCGGCCCGCGTTTGCCAGGTAGAACAGGCGCCCGTCGAGCGCCCAGCGCCGGTCGTCGCCCAACTGGTAGTCGAAGCCGAAGCGCCCGCCGGGACTCACGCTGGTGGCGCGGGTGTCGCCGCCGTAGACGACGCGCGTGTCGGGGCTGCCGAGCGCGCCGTTACCCACGCTCGTGCCGGTCGTGACTAGCACCGGCTGGCGTGCCGCCTGCGTCCACCACAGCAGCACCTCGCCCGAGAGGGTGAGCTTCTGCGGCCCCATCAGGAGCGCCGCCGGGCCGAGCAGCGGACGGCCCCCGATGCCGCCGAGGGCGCCGTCGGCCGGAACGCCCGCGCCGCCGGGGACGTAGCTCGGGGCTTCGAGCGGCGAATACTTGCCGAACACCCCGTACCCCGGCGCCGGCACGCCCACGGGGGCGCTCGCAACCGGCGGGAGCGGGACCGGCGCCGGCTGGGCGTAGCTCGGCGCGGCGTAGCTGGGGTAGACCTCGCCCGGCGCCCCGATCATGCCCGGAAACCCCGGCACGCTACTCACCACCGGTGGCCCGCCGACGACGCCCTGCGGGTAGGTCACGACCCCCGGCGCCATCATCGGCGCCGACGCGCCGGGGTAGACCATCCCCGCGGCGGGCGGCGCGGGGTAGTTGGGCAGCGGCTGCGGGGCGCCGCTCAGCGGCCCGGCGGTGACACGCGGCCCCTCAATGGGGCGCGGCTGGCCGAGCGGACCCGAGGGCGGCGCGGGGACCGCCGCCGGCGGGGTTTCACCCATCGGCGACTGCGCGCGAACCGCCGGCTTGGCGTCGGCGAACTTCAGCCGCGCCGCGCGGGGTTCTTCGGCCCGCGCGGACCCCCCGACACTCATGGCCCCGGCGAGGGCCACCGTCAAGGCGGCGCTCAGTCTGCCGCCCGCCAGCGGCGTCACTCGGCGGTCGCGCATCGTGGTTCCCTCCAATGAAGCCGCGTTCGTCCTGAACCGGCGAGTCCCCTAGTCTTCGGGGCGCCGCCGGGCGAACCGGCAGTCCGAACCGCCCGCGCGGCAGACTGGGCGGGCGAGTGGGCCGGTGCAACCGTCACAGCCGGCACGTCCGCGCGGGACTGCGGGTTTCCGGCAATTTGATTCAGCGCGGCAAGGGGGGAGGGCCGAAGAGCTTGGCACGTCGAGGAGTCCTGACCGACCGTGGCAAGTGGGGGCGCGTGATGAGCCTGCGAACGTGGACGATCCAACTCGGGGTGGCCGGCGCGGCGGGCGCGGTATTCGCCGCCCCGGCCAGTGCGTTCTTCCCGCCGATCTCGGTGGCGCCCGACCCGGCCCCGATCACCATCGTGCCGGTGGTGTCGCCGATCCGCGTGGCGCCGCTCACGGTCGTGCCGGGGCCGGTCGTCATCCCCCCCGCGATCCCGATCCCCCCGGTGCCGGTGCCGCCGGTCGTGCCCCCGGTGGTGGTGCCCGTTGGGAACCCGTGCCCGCCGGTGGTTCCGCCGGAGGGCGTGCCGGAGCCGACTACGATCGTCAGTGCGGTCCTGGGGTTGGCGGCGCTGGGCGCGGCCCGCCGGGCGCGGAAGGCCCGGCCGGAGTCGGCGTGAGGTCGAACCGCGCCAGCCCGGCGGGGTCGAGACTCGCCGCCAGCCGGTCGGCGCGAACCGCGCGCGCCCCGTACATCTCCAACAGCGCCCGCAGCCGCCGCGGCGCCGGGCCGATGCCGACGTAGGTCCGCCACGCCGACAGCCGCCCCAGCGGCAACCGGGGCTGAGTCGCGTCGAACTCCCACGGGTGGAAGTACAGCACCGCCGGCAGCCCGGCGCGGGCGAGTTGCCGGATGCCCGCGCGCATTGCCGCCGGCGGGAACAGCCGGAAGTAGCCGCCGCCCGCAACGGGGAGGTTCTGCCCCCCGGCACGCCACGTCGCCGGCGGCAACTCGACTAGCCTCGCGGACGGCCCCCCGGCGAGGAACGGCCCCCGCGGCGCCGCCGGCACCCCGTAGCGGTCGTGCCGCACCGGGAACACGCTCGAATCGTACTGGAACCCGCACTCGGCCAGCGCGTCGATCGCCCACGCCGTGGATCGCGTCACGCTGAACGTCGGCGCCCGGTAGCCGACCACCGCCACCCCGGCCGCGTCTTCCAGGGCGGATTTGCTGGCGAGCAAGTCG
>CAXTPM010000109.1:0-11589 GCA_964245865.1 uncultured Fimbriiglobus sp.
CGCCACCCCCAGCCGCGCCAGCGCCCGCGCGACTTCCGGCGCCCAGTCGCCCCCCGACTGCACCCACACCCCGCCGGCGCGGTCGGTCGCGGCCAGCGCCGGCGCCGAGAGGACCGCAGGCGGCACCAGGCCGGAGCCGAGCGCCACGCGCAGTTGGTCGGCGCTCGGGAAGCGGAAGAGGGGCATACGAACAGCATAGCACGGGCGGTGCGGCGCGGGGCGTGGAGACTGCCGGCGCCGCGGCCTAGAACCCGCCCGCCGCGAGCATCGCGCGCAGGTCGGCATGCACCCGGCGGCGCACCAGGAATTCGTCCTCCTGCAGCCAGCGCTGCGACCCCGGCCCGCCGGCGGTGTCGTCGGACGCCATCGCCAGCACGACCTGCTCGGCGATCTCGAAGTGGAAGCGCGAGTACGCCGGGGCGCTGCTGTAGCCGTTGGTGACACGGGCAGGGTCGAAGCGCTCGAAGAGTTCGGCCACCGCCGCGAGGCCTTCGCCGGCGCCCAGGAACCCCAGCGCTTGCACGTAGGCCTGCAGAAGCTCGGCGGTCTTCTTGACCGGGAACTTCGCGCCGCCGGGGCCGATCAGCTCCTGCCGCGCGAGGTCGAGCGTCGGCCGGGCGCGCCCCTCGTTGCCGAGCGCCAGCCACCCGCCGGCGAGCGCCAGCAGGCTCTGCAGCACGTCGGCCCAGGTGTTGGGCTTGGCGGCGTGACGCTCGCGCAATTTCGCGGGGGTAAGGGGGCCGAGCACCAGTTCGCTGGTTTTGCTCAGCAGCAACTCGGTCTCGTCGCGCAGCCCCAGCTTGCGCAGCGCCCGCACCGCCTGGGGCACCACGTCGCTCACCAGGCGGTAGCGGTTGTCGTCCTTCAGCCCCGCGCCGACCGCGATGACCTGGGCGATGAGCTGCTGCACGATCTCGCGCCGGTCGAAGTACCCGGCGAGCGTGATGCCCCGCGCCAGCAGTTCGCGCTGCTTGTCGAAGAACGTGGCGTCCTGCGGCGCGGCGGCTGCGGCGCGGAGGGTCTCGGGCACCAGGTTCAGGAGTTCGACCGTGAACGCCTCGCCGGCGCGCCCGGCCACGGACAGCGCGTTGTGCAGCACCAGGAAGCGGCTGTCGGCGGTGGCTTTGCCGGCCACGCCATTGCGGTAGAGGTCGCGCACCGAGCGCGCGAGCTGCGCCGGGTCGCGCTGCTTGCGCACCTCGCCGAGCGCTTTTAAGAGCGGCTCGGCCTGGAGCATCATGTCGGCGTAGGGGTCTAGTCGCTCGGTCGGTTCCAAGATTTGCGACGAGTGCCGGACGCGGGTGATGGCGTAGAACGCGACCGCCGCCGGGTTGTCGTTTTTCTTGTTGGAGCCGTACTGCGCCTCAACCGCGCGAAACTCGGCCAGCAATTCCGCGCTCCACGGCGTGGTGAGGGGCCGATGGTCGAGCACCACCTCGACGCGCTCGGCGAACGCTTTCGACAGGAACCGCCCCGCCACCCCCGCGTCGGTCTCCGGTGGCAACCCGGCGAGGATTTTGCGCCCTGACTCGGCGTAGGCCCGCGCGGGCGTCACCTCGCCCAGCCGCGCCATGCCGAAGGCGAACAGGTAGTCGATGTAGCCGAACGTGGCCACCTGGTCGGCCCGCGCCGACCCCGCTGTGGACTTCAGCCCCCCGGCGGTGAAGCGCGTCACCAGGTCGTGCAGCCTGGCCATCTGGTCGCGCACGGCGCGCAAGCGCTCGCTGTCGGCGTGGCCGGCGTTGCGCAGGAAGAACGGCAGGTCGCGCTCGGGCCGCAAGCCTTCTTCCAAGAGGCGCTGCAACAGCCGGTCGCGCACCCTAGCTAGGCCGAGCGTGTCGTTGCCGTTGAGCGCGGCCAGGCGCGCGTGGGCCAGCCAGGCGGCGCGCACCGGCACCTTCTGCTCGTTGGCGTCGAGGAAGCGGCCCAGACTCGGGGCACGCTCCTTGAGGGCCATTACTTGGGTGGGCTGCGCGGCGAACCAGAGCGCCGCGGCGAGCGCTCGCCGCACGTCGGCGCCGGTGGGGTCGGACTGGCCCAGCAGCGCGTCGAGGTCGGCGACCTTGGGCGCCTCGGCGCGGCCCGACTCGGCGCGGTGCCACGAGAGCGCGTCGGCGCTGCTTAACTCGGCGCGGGGCCAGAACGAGTTCAGCCAGCAGACCGCCGACTCCTGGACATCGCCGTAGCCCGCGTTGGCCTCGGCGAGCGGCGCCCACAGGCTGGCGCGCTCGGGCGAATCGAGGTTCCCCTCGGCGCCGAGGAAGCGCTTCTCCAACTCCTGCCGGCGCAGCAGCCACTCGCCCGGCGGCTTCGTCGCGGCCGGCTCGGCGGCGCCCGTGAGGGCGACATCGGGTTCGCCCGGCGCGGGGACGAACTCGACGCGCCCGGCCTGCTCGAGCGGCTTGTCGGGGTCGGCGCGGCCCTTGGCCTTGCGCCCCGCGTCGGCCTTCGCGCCGGGCGGCTTGGGCGCCTTCGACTCGCCGGCGTCGCCGCACAGGAACGACTGGAACTCGAAGCGCGTCGCCTCCACCCAGGCCGAGAGCGGCTCGGCGTGGCGGTCGATGACGTACTCGACCCACTGCTCCAGCGGCCGGAACGAGTCTTCCGGCACGGTCGTGGGGGTGAACTGTCCCGACTCGCCCGGCGCGAGCCAGACTAGTGCGTCGGGGTTGTCGGCCAACAGCCGCCGCACCGCGTCGCGCCGCAGCGTGGGGTGCAGTCGGGTGCCGACGGGCAGGTACAGGTTCGCCAGCTTGTGGTACGGCCGGTAGCCGACGACGCCGGAGAGCGGCAGAATCGGCGGGTCGCCTTTGAGGCTGATCGTCCGCAAGACGATCACGGTGCGCCCGTCCGGCCCGGTCGCGGCCGCGAACTTCAGCCGCCCCACAAGCCGGTCGTCGGCGTCGCGCACCAGCCGGTCGAGCTGGTCCTGCGCGGGTTCGTCCAGCACCCACAGCTCCGGCAACTCGGCCGCGTTCCCGGCCACGAGTTTCAGCGGCACGGTGATGGTTTCGTCGATCGCGGACTCCGCATACCCTTCCGGCGCGGAGGGGAGCGCGAAGTTCAGAATCTCGTAAATGTCCCGGAACGGCGCCTCGGGGACCGTCTGCCAGGGAGTGCCGTGCCGGATCAGCAGCGCCTGCTCGGGCGGCGCCTGGATTTGCGCGGCGAACGGGTGACTGTAGCCCGCCTCGACCCAGACGCGCGGGGCGGCTTCGAGGTACGCCACCAGGGGTCGCTCGGTGCCCGACGAACTCGGGTCGAGCGCGCGGATGAGCGTGTAGTACGGCGGGTTGACCACACGCACCAGCAGCTTCGACTCGCCGCTGCCCCCGGCGAGAGTCAGGCCGCGCACCGACTGCCGGTCGTTGCCCAGGCGCAGCATCTCCCCGGCGATCAGCGGCAAGTCCGACGGCGACCCCAACTCGAACAGCACGGCGGTCTGCGCCGTGAGCGGCGGCAACTCGCCGCGCTTCAAGGGCAGGAGTTCCAGCCACGACGACACGGCTTCCGAGGACGCCTTGGGGTCGGCGTCGGCGCGCGCGGCCCCGACTCGCTCGAGGTCCGCGAGCTGCTTTTTCGTGAGCTTGGCGTCGAACTCGACGGCCACGCCGACGCCCCCCCCCGACGGGTGCCGGCGCAGGCGCGCGGGCGCCGCCGCCACCGCGGGGGGCACGAGGCCGGCGGCGACCGCGAGGCCGACCGCGTCGAGGTCTCGGAATGCCAGGATCGTCATGTCGGTTAGTGCCCGCGCTCTTCGGCCTTGCGCTCCGAGTCGGGCGCCCGTTCGGCGCCCGACTCGGTGGGGGAACCGGCCCCCTCGCGCTCGATGTGGATGTGCCCCAAGTCCTCGGCCTGCATCCCCGCCCCCAGGAGTTTCTCGACGACCTTGCGGTGCAACTGCTCGTGCTCAATCGGTAGGGCGTCGGGGTCCGAGTCGAGTTTCACGACGATGTTCTGCTTGCCCGTCTGCGGGTCACGCCGCAGCACGATGAGGAGGTCGGCCATGCTGTTCTCCGTGGTTTGTGGTTCGTTGACCGTGGATCGTAACGAGCCACGAGCTACGGTCAACGGTTCACGACCCCACTCGGTCGCCCGACGGCGCGGCCGCGAGTTCAGCGAGCTGCTTTGCCTCGGCCTTCGCGGGGGTGCGCTCGGACTTCGGGATCAGAGTCTTGAGCGTCTGGCTGTCGATGGTCTTGTGGCTCAGGAGCATGTCGCGCAGCGTCTCGATGAGGGCTTTGTTCTCGCGCACGATCTTCTCGGCGCGCTTGCGCTGCAACTCGACCGTCTCGGCCACACGCGCGTCGATCTCGCCGAGGATTTCCTGCGACAGGCTGTCGCGCCGCTTGCCCGACTGCGGGTCGTAGAACTGCACCACGCTGAGGCGCCCCCCCGCGAGACCCTGCGACTCCACGAGTTCGCGCGCGATGGCCGTGGCCGAGGCGAGGTCTTGCGTGGCGCCCATCGAAATGTCGTCGAGCAAGAGGTGCTCGGCCTCCCGCGCCCCGAGACTGACGGCAATTTGGTCGAGGTAGAACCCCACGGTGCGGATGTACTTGTGCGCGGGGTCGGCGAAGCGCACGTAGCCGAAACTCCACTGCATTTCCGACTCGATGGTGATGCGGTCGATCGGCGGCGAGTGGTCGCAGAACATGCTCACCACCGCGTGCCCGGCCTCGTGGGTGGCCAGCACGCGCAACTCCGAGTCGGTCATCTTGGGGCGCTCGACCCACTCGGTCAGCGCCCGCTCGACGAGCTTGATGTCGGTTTCGCCACTAATTGCGTCGCGCAACCTCAGCCGCGCGATGCTACGGCAGAGGGCGTTGAGATGGTCGCCAGAGTATCGTGTGCCGTTCGCCTGGCCGACCACGAAGTCGTCGGTGCGCTTCACCGCGTAATCGACCGCTTCTTTGGTCATTTGCAGGCGCATTTTGGCGTTATAAATATCCAGAATCGCCCGGCGGTCGTCGTGGTCGGGGTAGGGGATATGCAGGTGGAACTCGAACCGGCCGGGGCGCAGGAGTGCCGGGTCGAGTGACTCGACGAAGTTGGTGGTGCCGACGACGAACACCAGTTCGTCCTTGTGGAAGCCGTCCATCTCGGTGAGCAACTGGTTGACCATCGAGTGCTCGACGCCCGAACCCGAGTAGGTGCCGCGCGCGGTGGCGAAGCTATCGAGTTCGTCGAAAACGATGATCGACGGCGCGGACTGGCGGGCTTTCTGGAAAATCTGACGGAGATTTTCTTCTGACTCGCCAACCCACTTCGACTTCAACTCCGGCCCGCTCACGATCGTAATCGCCGCCCCGATCGCGGTCGCAATCGCCTTGGCGAAGTAGGTCTTGCCGGTGCCGGGCGGACCCCAGAAGATCATGCCGCGCGGGATCAACTCCTCCAGGCGTGCGACATCCTCGGGGTTCTGGGCCGCGTCGCGCTTCTGGAGCACGTCGAGGATCTCCTCGCGCAGGCGCTTCTTGACCTTGGTGTAGCCGCCGATGTCGTTTTCGAGGTGGATGTCGGGGATTTCGAGCGTGCCGGTGAGCGTGGCTTGCCGCAGGTGCCGGTACGCCAGCTTCGGCTCGGCCGGGTAGTCCTCGCCCTCAAGGGTTGAGAGGAGCTTGCGCAGGCGCACCGCGTTCACGCCGCTGACGAACTTGTAGAGCTGCCAGGGGTTGAACTCGCGGCCGAACTTGCGCGCCTCGCGCTGCGTGACGAGGTTCGCCAGGCGGTTGCGGCTCGTGCCGAGGATACTCACGCGGTGCGGGAACAGGTTCTCGATCACCTTGGGCAGCGGGAACGACGGGTCTTTGAACCCCAGCCACACCAGCTCGGGGTTCTCGTACAAGAGCGGAATCACTTCGCGCGCCTCGCCGGTCAGCCCGCCGCTGCTAGTGGTGAGCAAGTCGAGGTGCGGCAGCACCACCACGCGCCTCTCGACCGAGCCGCGCACGGCTTCCCGCAGTTGGGCGATCATGGTGCCCATCATCCCCAAGGGCACCGGCCCCGCCTGCTCCCCCTCACGCGGCCGGCCGTCGAGGTAGATGCAGCGTAGGTTGCGGTCCTTGAGCCGCGAGCGGACTTGCATGAACAGGAAGGGCGCGAGTTCCTTTTCGCACTCGATCAGGCTCGGCAGACCGCGCGCGATGCTGGCCGTCACCTCGGCGAGTTCGGCGGCGTAGGCCGCCTCGACCGCCTCGGGGGTGCTCAAGGAAACGGGCAACTTCGACTCGGGGACGACGAGACTCATACGGGCTTGCTCGATCCTACTGCGGCCAACGGTGCTTGCGAATGCCGACTAGACTTCGACGCGAATCGTGAGGTTCCCCGACTCCGCGTCCTCGTGGATTTCCGTGACCGACCCCAACTGCCGGGCCTTTTCCTTGAGCGCTTCGCGCGTCACCTTGTTGACGATCCGGCCGAGTTCGGGCTGAAGCTCGTCCAGGTGCGCCTCGAGCGCCTCGGTCGCCTGGCCCTGCAGCCGCTCGGCCTCGCGCTCGGCCTTCTTGTCGATCTCTTTGCGCAGTTGCTCGCGGGTGCGCTCGGCGTTGGTCCCCGCGTTGGGGCCGATGTCGTCGTAGCCGGTCACGTCGCGGCGCGCTTCGAGTTTGACTTCTTCCGACGCCTCGCTCGACACGGTCACTTCGCCGCTGCACGGATCGACCGTGACGGTGAGCTTGCCGTCCTTGCGCTGGAGGCTGCCGTCTTCGATCTCCTCGAAGCCCGCGCCTTCGAGTTCGCCCTTGAGAATCTCGGCCATGCGCCCCGGCGGCAGGACTTCGAGGAGTTCGAGGCGCGTGCAAATCTCGTCGGCCCCTTTGACCGTGCGGGTTTCGGATTCCTTCACCGTGATGCGGTACGCCCGGCTCATGCGAGTTCTCCAACGTCGTGTGGATCGTAACTGAGGGGCCGGGGTCGGGGCTAGGTTCGCAGCGGGTCGAGGCTGTTCAACAATTCAGTCGCCCGGCGGGACAGGGCGTCGCCGCCGGCGTCGTCCCAGTCGGCCTTCCACACCTGGGATGCGGCGTAGCCCTCGTCGAAGTATCCGACCCCGCGCGCCGCAGTTACCCATTGTTGCAGCCGGGTCAACTGCGCCACCACCGCCAGCGCCAGCCGGCGGTTCTCCAGGCGATCCGCCAGGCGCCCTGGGCCGGCGCCCTGCAAGCCCCCCGTCCAGTATTGCACGGTGAGTTCGCCGGGCGTGCCCAAAACTGCGCGGCCGGCGTTCAGCACGAACCGGGCCAAGTCGGGGCGCCCGGCCGATTCGGCCGCGCCGAGGTAGTTCTCGAACAGCGCGAGTTCGGCGCGCCCGAGCGCCGAAAGCTGCCGCCAGTCGCCGGTCTGCCCCTTGCTCCGTTCGCTCAGGGTGAAGCGAGTGGTCAAAAGCGGCTGCCAGCATTCGAGAATCACCGCGCCCAGGCCGGCCATCCACGGGGCGAAGTCCGGGGCGACCGGGCTGTCGAGGCCCGCGAAGTCCCCAGGCGAGAGCAGCCAGCAGAGCGGGTTCTTGGCGAACACGCCGCGCTTGACAAGGGCCGCGTGGACCTCGGTCAAAGGCCGCAGGGCGTCGAGTGCGAGCGCGAAGAACAGGCAGTCCGCCGGCGTCAGTTCGCCCGGCGGGGCGTCGAACAGCTCGCCGGCCTTGTCGGGCTTGTGGGCCGTCAGCCACATCAGAAACGACATCGGGTGCGGGCCGAGTTCCAGGGCGCGCTCTTCCAGCGGGTGCCGCTCCCACGCCCGGCCGGTGGCCACTTCGCCGCGCGACAGCATCCGCTCGGCGCGCCAGCCGCCGGCACGCACCAGGTGCAGCACCAGCCCCTTGGCGAGCGTGTCTTCGGCGAGGCGGATGCAAGTGCGGCCCAGGCAAGTCGGCGGCGTGCCGATCTCTTGCACGATCAAGCCCCGCGCCTGCTCGACCGGCATCGCCCCGAGCACGAAGCGCAGGATGCGCAGCAAGTTGTACTCGAAGCGCGACACCGCCGGCGGGCCACTCGGAGTTTCGCCGGGTTCGCCCGGCGGCGCGACGCGGCTCACGACGTGCCCCGCTTACTCGGCGAAGCGGGGCGCTTCCAGCCCTTCCACAAGCCCGCCGCACCCGAAGCGGGGAAGCCGTTGACCGACACTTCGCCGCCGCGCACGCGGATTTCCAGCGTGTTGCGCCGCGTCCAGCACGGGTCGGCGAGGTCGTAGCGGCCGGTGAGGGAATGCACGCCCTGGTTGGTCGAGCCGACCCAGCGGCGCGTGGGTTCCGGCGATCCGCGCTCGTAGGGGCCGTCCACCAGAAGGTCGGTCAGCCGCAGGAGTTCCGCCACGCCGGGGTCGGAGTCCGCGCGCAGCCGGTCGAGCGTGAAGCCCGAGTACACCATCACCCCGAGGCCGAGTTCCTGCGCCGCCGACGCCAAGACGGACGCCCCGGCGGCGTGGGCGAACGGCTCGCCGCCCAGCAGCGAAATCCCTTCGAGGCCGCACTCGGCGTGCGCCCGGCGCAACTTGGCGACGACCTCGGCGGTCGGGGTGAGCGTGCCGCCGGTGAACGGCAGGTACTCGGGGTTGCAGCAGCCCGCGCAGCGCAGCGGGCAGCCCTGGAACCAGAGCGCGAAGCGCCGCCCCGGCCCTTCGGCCTCGGTCGCCGGGGCGAGGTGCGCTACGGCCAGCGTTTCGGCGGAACTCGTCACGCGCGGCGTCATCGAACCTTGGGCCTCCGGGGGGTGCGGGGCATTATAGCCCCCCGCCGCCGTCCGGGGCGCCGCCGGCGGACCCCTCCCGCCAATCGGGCCGCGGCTCGGGGTGAATCCGCACCACGCCGGGTGCGCCCAACTCCCCGTCGCAGGCGAACACCCCCGGCACGAACGCCGCGACGACTTCGAGGTGCGTGAGCAGGTGCTGCGTGACCTCGCTCACGGCGTAGCGGCTCTCGCCGACCGCGAACGCCAGGGGAAGTGCCAGTTGGTCGCCCAGGTGCGGCTCGACGGCCGCGCCCGATTCGGCGTAGATCAGGGCCGCGTCGGCCGCGTCGTCGGCCACGCTCTCGGCCGGCTTGCCGCGCTCGCCGATCGAGGAGAACGCCATCGGCCCGTTGTCGGTGTCGAGTACGACCAGCACCGACGACCCCGGCCCGCCGGGGAGCGTGCCGACCTCGGGTTCGACCTCCAGCCCCAGTTCTTCGAGGCGCTTGACGCACTGGTCGGCCTGGCGCTCGGCCACACTCGCCGGCAATCCGGCGACGTGGCTGAGCACGCGCACGCGGCTGATGTCGCCCCGCCGCTCGGCGAGCATCGGCGCGAGGTCGTCGCCCGGCTCGACGGTCAGCGCGAGCTTGCCCCCTCCCGCGGGGTAGAAGCCGCCGCGCTCCAGGCGCAACTCCGCCCGCACGCCGAGCCTGCGCAGCGCCGGGAGCCACGATTCCAGGAGGAAGTGCGCGCTCGGCGCGTGGGCGACGTGCGTGCCGCCGCTAAGGGCCACTGTGGAAGCGGCCGCGCCGCGCAGCGCGAACGGCCAGAGCACGGTCTGGGCCACCAGGGGGGCCGCGCCCGCCGTGGCGATCGGGAAGGCGTAGTCGCCGGCGCGCACGATCCCAGGGCGGAACCACAAGGATTGCGAGTGCAGCGCCGCGCCCTTGTACTGCGCCCGGCAGAGCTTGGCGACGGCCTCGACGTTGGCGAGGTGCTGCGCCGCGAGTCCGGGCTTGGGGCGCCCCGCGCGGATGTGCTTGAGCTGGAACGCCCGGCCGGTGAGTGCCGAGAGCGCGAGCGCGGAGCGGAGAATCTGCCCGCCGCCCTCGCCCTGCGAGCCGTCGAGTTCCACGAGGTCGGCCATCGAACTGCCCTGCGGGTGCTTGTGGGGACTAGTGTAGCCGACGGAGCCGGGGCGGCGCGGGCGGGTTCGGGGCGAGGTCGCCTTGACCCCCCCGCCCCCGCCCGGCATAACCCGCGCTGGCACGAGTCGGGCGGAGGTGCGGATGCGGTCGGTCTGCCTCGGCGTCGTTCTGATGACTAGCCTCGTGGCTCCCAACTGGGCGTCCGGCGCCGGCGCGCCGCTGCCGGACCTGCCGCCGCTGCTGCTCACCCCCGCGACCGACCTCGCGGCGATCCCCGCCGGGCGCGCGGTGTCGCGGCCGCTCTCCGCCTGCGCCGATCCGCCCCCCGAGCCGGAGCCGACGCCTGCCATTGAGACCCTCGCCGGCCCGGCCCGCGGCCTCGGCGGCGCCTGGGTCGGGGTCGAGTACCTGGTGTGGTGGCCGAAGGGGCAGGCGCTACCGCCCTTGCTCACTGCCGGCCCCGAGAGTCGGCCCGCGATACCGGGCCGGCCGGGGGCCGACGTGCTGTTCGGCGGCTCGCAGCTTAGCCCGACGGCGTTCGGGGGGCGCTTCACCCTCGGGGTGCCGCTCGACCCCGCCGAGACGACCGCCGTCGCGGTGACGTACTTCTTCCTCGGCCCGCGCACCGAGTCGGGCGCGTTCCGCTCCGGACGCAGCCGGGCGCTCGGCCGGCCGTATGTGGACGCCGACAGCGGCGAGCCGGGCATCCTGGGCGTGGCCGGCCCCGGCGAGTCGGGGGCCGCGCGGGCGGCGCTGAACGTGCGCGCGGCCGGGTGGGAGGTCAACTCGCTCTGGGCGCTCGGCACGCGCGAGAACCTGCGCGTCCACGCGCTGGCCGGCTACCGCTACTTCCAACTCTCCGAAGGCGTGCGCGTCGAGCAACTCGCCCGCGACGGCGCCGGCGTGGCGTCCGGGGCGGTGGACCAGTTCGACGCGCGCAACCGCTTCCACGGCGCGCAGCTCGGCCTCGGGGCGGACTGCTCGCGCGGGGCGCTGCTGCTCGAGTTCGCCGGCAAGGTCGCGCTCGGCCAGACCGCCGGCGTTCGGGGTGCCACCGGCGCGACGGCCGTGCGACTAGTCGGGGGCGGCTTCGCGGCGGCGCCCGGCGGCGTCTACGCCGGCGCGGGGGCGTCGTCGGTCACCAGCTTCGGCGTGCTGCCCGAGGCGGCGGTACGCGTGGGCTACCGGCTGCGCGACCGCTCGTGCCTATACCTGGGGTACAACTTCCTGTTTTTGAGCGATGTGGTGCGGCCCGGCGACGCCATCGACCCCGCGCTCGACCCGACCCAGCCCGGCGCCGAGCGGACACTCGGGCAAGTCGGGCGGACGGGGTTCTGGGTGCAGGGGATCACGCTGGGGCTGGAGCTGAGGTACTAGCCCACTCGGGGCGAAGAGCTTGCGCCGCGCGCTCCAACTCCACTAGCCGGGCCGTGTTCCGACTCGCCTGCCCCTCTGGGGGCGCATCGCCGGCGTAACGCTCGCGATAGAAATCCCTGGCGAGTTCCACGGGGATTGCCGCCAGGTCCGGGGGCAGCCCGCGGGCCAGCAGTCCCGCGCGGACCCGCTCGGCGTGGGCCATCGGGGCTTCGCCGGGCGCGGCGCCCAGGCCGAGTTGTTCGGCGAGGCGGCGGAGGGCGTCGTAGTACGGCACAACCCCGGCCGCGAACGCCGTTCCAGGCTCTGTCCTTCGGCGCCTGGCCCCCAAGACCCGCGCCCCGAGGAGGGCCGCGCCGCCCGCGACCAGTCCGGTCGTCCACCCGGCCCACCGCCAG
>CAXTPM010000110.1:0-11275 GCA_964245865.1 uncultured Fimbriiglobus sp.
GCCGGCTGGAACCCGAGCCGGCGCCCGAGAGTTACCAGCCGATCCGCGACTTGCTCAAGATCGTCAAGGGCCGCGTGGCGGGCAAGCTGCCGGTGCTGGCGTTCGCCGGGGCGCCGTTCACCACCGCGACCTACTGCATCGGCACCGGCAAGGATATGAGTCGCACCCGCGCGTTCGCCGCCGAGAACCCGCTGGTGTGGGGCGGACTGCTCGACCGCCTCGCCCACGCCACGGGGCTGTTCCTGCGGCAACTCATCGCCGACGGCGCGGAGTTCTACCAGCTCTTCGACTCGTGGGCGGGGATGCTCACGCCCGACGAGTACGACCGCTGGGCGCAGCCGTACCACACCTCGATTTTGGCGGCGGCGACCGGCGTGCCGCGGGCGCTGTTCGTGAAGGAGTGCCCGTACCTCGATAAACTGTGCGCGACCGGGGCGGAGGTGATTAGCCTCGGGAGCCGGCACGACCTCGCGGCGGCGAAGCGGGCCTACCCGCATCTAGTATTCCAGGGGAACGTGCCGATGGAAGTCCTGGGCAGCGGCACCCCCGGCGACGTGGCCCAGGCCACGCGCGCGGCCGTCGCGGCCGGGGGCGGGTTCCGGCACGTGGTGAACCTGAACCACGGCGTCGGCAAGGAAACCCCGCCGGCGAACTTCGAGGCGTTCGTGCGCGCCGCCAAGGGGGAACTCTCGTGAGGGCGCGACTCGCCGGACTCGTGATCGCCGCCGGGCTGGTGCCCCTGGCGGTCTCGGCCCTCGGGGCGCCGCCGGGGAATCCGCGCGGCACGCCCGAAGCACTTTCGGCGCTCGAAGCCCAAGTCAAAAGCGCGCTCGACCGCGCCGAGTCCAGCGTGGTGGCGCTGGTCGTCTCGCAGAACCCGCGGCACCTCGCCGTCGCGCCGGGGGCGCCGCAGCCGCTCAGCCTCGGCGATTACCCCGCGCCCCCGCCGCCGGAGTTCGGCCGGCGCGGCGCCCCCCGGCCGGTCGTGAACTACGACGCGCGCCTCGACCTCGCCGACCCGCGCAACGCCGCGGACTACGCCATCGGCTCGGGGGTCGTGCTCGACGCCGGCGGGCTGATCCTGACGAACTACCACCTCATCGACGGCGCGCGGAAGATTTACGCCCGCGCCGCCGGGGGCGCGGGCAGCTACGCCGACATCCACGCGGCCGACGCGCGCAGCGACTTGGCGGTGCTGCGCCTGCGCCAGCCGGTGCCGGGGCTGGCGCCGATCACGCTCTTCGACGGCCGCACCGCGGCGGGGCCGCGCGGCGAGCCGGCGAACCTGGTGCGCGGGATGCTGGTGCTGACGCTGGGCCACCCGAGCGCGGCCGGCGCGGCCGACGGCACCCCGGCGGCGTCGTGGGGCACCCTCTCGGGCACCCGGCGGCGCGGGCCGGTGAACCTTGTGGCCACCGAGGAGCCGAAGCTCAAGCCGCTGCACCAGTTCGGCGTGCTGCTCCAGACCGACGCGCGCATCACCCTGGGGTGCAGCGGCGCGGCGCTGCTGAACCTCGACGGCCAACTGATCGGACTCGGCACGCCCACCGCCGCGATCACCGGCGCCGACACCGCCGGGGGCTACGCGCTGCCGATGGACCCCAACTACCGGCGGATCGTGTCGGTGCTGCGCGCGGGGCGCGAGGTCGAGTACGGGATGCTGGGGGCGCGGTTCAACAACCTGCGGCAGGGACTACCCGGCGTCCCCGGCGAGAGAGGGTTGGTGGTCGTCGGTGTCACGCCCGGCGGCCCGGCCGCCGAAGCCGGACTGGTCGGCGGCCCGCCGGGCGGCGGCGGGGGCGACCTCATCACGGCCGTGGACGGCGCCCCGGTGCGCGACTTCGACGACCTGTTCCCCGCCGTGAACGCCGCGCTCGCCGGGACCACGGTGCAGCTCGACGTGGCCCGCAACGGGGCGACGCGCCGGGTGCCCGTGACCCTGGGCAAGTTCGTCCACGCGCTGCCGTGGCTGGCCAGCGAGCGGCCGCGCCCGGTGCGCGGCATCACCGCCGACTACGCCACCGTGGCGCAGCAGAAGCTCATCAACCTAACGGCGGTGCCGGCGGGGGTGTACGTCGCCGAACTCGAACCCGGCAGCCCGGCCGCGACCGCCCTGGGGGAGTTGGCCAAGTCGCTGCACCCCGGCGAACCCGAGGCGGCGCGCGGCTGGGCCGTCACCCGCGTCAACGGCCGGCCCGTCTCGACCCCGCGCGAGTTCCACGACGCCGGCGCCGCGGCCGGGGCGGGCGCGCTCGAGTTGACCGTCACCGAACTCTCGGGCCGCGGCGGCGAATCGACGATCCGCATCCCCGCCGAGTAGGAGCCGCGCGTGTTCCGCTACGCCGTCTGCAACGAACTCTTCGGCGACTGGGAGCACGCCCGCGCCTGCGACTTCGCCGCGAGTCTGGGCTACGCCGGCTTGGAGATCGCGCCGTTCACCCTCGCGCTGCTAATTACCGACGCGAGTGCCGAGACGCTAGCCCGCACCCGGCGCGAGGCCGAGTCGGCGGGCCTGACGATCACGGGGCTGCACTGGCTGCTCGCCAAGACGGCAGGATTCCACCTCACGAGTCCCGACCGCGACGTGCAGGCGCGAACGGGGAACTACCTCGGCGCGCTGGCCCGCGCGTGCGGCGAACTCGGCGGGTCAGTCTTGGTGCTCGGCTCGCCGCAGCAGCGCAGCCTGTTGCCGGCCGTGACGCGCGGCCAAGCCCTCGGCCACGCGCTCGCCACACTGGGGCACTGTCTGCCGGCGCTCGATGCTGCCGGGGTGACGCTGGCGCTCGAACCCCTGGGGCGCGCCGAAACCGACTTCCTCACCACCGCCGCCGAAGCGACCGAGTTGGCGCGGCGGGTCGGCCACCCGCGCGTGCGCCTGATCCTCGACGTGAAGGCGATGAGCGACGAGGCGACGCCGATCCCCGACTTGGTGCGTGCGCACGCGCCCGACCTCGCGCACTTCCACGCCAACGACCCCAACCGCCGCGGCCCCGGCTTCGGCGCGACCGACTTCCGGCCAGTCCTCGCCGCGCTCGCGGACGTGGGCTACGCCGGGTTCGTGTCGGTCGAGGTGTTCGACTTCTCGCCGGACCCCGAGACGATTGCGCGCGAGAGCATCCGGTACCTGAAGTCATGCGAACCGCGCTGATCGTCGCCGCCGGCCTGCTGCTCGCCTTTTCCTGTCCCCTCCCCCCCGGAGGGGGAGGGCTAGGGTGGGGGGGAGTCCTGTCGAGTAGCGGTGATTCGGAACCCTCGTCTTCCGGGTCACTGGCCGCTGCTCGCCTTTTCCTGTCCCCTCCCCCCCGGAGGGGGAGGGGACAAAGCCTGAAGGTCGGCTTCGCCGAGTGCGACATCACGCCCGCGCTCGGCGTCAGTCCCGTTTACCTCGCCGGCTTCGGCCTGAACCGCGCGGCCACCGGCGTCCGCGACGCGCTCAAGGCCCGCGCCGTCGCCCTCTCGGACGGCAAGACGCGCCTGGCGTTCGTGTCGGCCGACGTGATCGGCCTGTTCCTCCCGACCGTCGAGGCGATCCGCGCGAGGGTGCCGGGGTGCGACTACCTGGCCGTGTGCGCCACGCACAACCACGACGGCCCCGACACGATGGGGCTGTGGGGGCCGAACCCCCTGACCACGGGGCGGGACGCCGCCTACATGGCCAAACTCGAAGCGGCGTGCGCCGAGGTCGCCAACGCCGCGCTCGCGTCCCTCGCCGACGCCGCGGCCGAGGTCTCCATGGCGGACTTGCCGCACCTGCTGGTCGATAACCGCCTCCCCGAAGTCAAGCACGACCGCCTGACCGCGCTGCGCTTCCGCGCGCCCGGCGGCAAGGTGTTGGGCGACCTGGTGCAGTGGAACTGCCACCCCGAGACGCTCGGCTCGAAGAACAAGCTCGTGAGTAGCGACTTCGTCAGCCCGCTGGCGGCGGCGATGGCGGCCGAGTCGGGCGCCCCGTGCGTCTACTTCACCGGCACCGTCGGGGGACTGCTCACCTCGCTCGGCGTGCCGGTCGATGGCCCAGACGGGAAGCGCTTGCCGGAGGAAAGTTTTGAGAAGAGCGACCGCTTCGGCCGGCTCGTCGCCGGGGCCGCGCTGGGCGCGCTCAAGAAGCCGACCGCCGTGGAGTTGACGCCGTTTGCAGTGCGCACCGAGCGCGTGTTCGTGCCGGTCGAGAACCAGTTGTACCAGTTCGCCTGGACCGCGAAGACGCTGAAGCGCGAGCTGCACGCGCCCCCCGTGGGGTCGAAGCAGCCGGCGCGACTGGGCGCCCTCGCGCCCGGCGCGGGACTCGTCACCGAGGTCGGCCTCGTCACGCTCGGCGAGGTGCAGATTGCGATGATCCCCGGCGAAATCTACAGCGAGCAGGTGTTGGGCAAGTACCCCGCGAAGGCAGAGCCGGGGGCCGACTTCCCCGACGCGCCGCTAGAACCCGCCATCCTACCAGCGATGCGCAGCAAGTTCAAGCTGCTGTTCGGGCTGGCCAACGACGAGCTGGGCTACTTCGTGCCGAAGCGGCAGTGGGACGCTGCGCCGCCCTACGCCTACGGCCGCAAGAAGCCGCAGTACGGCGAGCAGAACAGCGTCGGCCCCGAGGCCGCGCGGCTGGTAGGGGAGGCGTTCGCGCGGCTGGCCGGGGGGTGAACCCAAGCGACCTCACCCCCTGACCCCCTCTCCCAAAAGGAGAGGGGGAGAACCGTACTGGGCGAGTCGCTTCCGAGCACCGGCCCAGTAGACGATGCCGTCAGGCGCGCTCACCCCCTCTCCTCTTGGGAGAGGGGCCGGGGGGTGAGGTCGCTTCGCCCGGCCCGGCGGTAAGCCACTTCAGCACCATCGTCGCGTAGCTCCCGCGCCCCAGCTCGAAGTGCAGCTCCGCCAGCACCCGCCGCGCGTTCAGCTCGTCCGGCCGCACGGCGACGGTCATCCCGGCGGGCGCCACCGACGCGGCGCGGTCCTGCTTGGCGAAGAACGGCTTCTGCAACCCCTTCACGCGCAGCTCCGCAAGCGTCAGCCCCTCGGTCGCTAGTACCGCGTCGAGTTCCGGCGACGACTCCTTGAGACGCGCCGACGGCAGCGGCAGCGCCAGCGCGTGCCACTCGGCAAGTAACTCCGGCGGCAGGCGGCGCGGGACGGCGAACGCGCCGAGTTTGAGCCGGAACTCCGCGACATCCTCCGGGGGGAGCCGGCTCCGCAGCCAGCCGTCGAGGGTGCGGTTCCACAGGTGGCTCTGGTACGCGGCGAGGTACAAGCCGCCGAGTTCCGGGCGCAGGCGCGCCACCACGCCCTTGAAGTCGGCGGGATGCCCGACGAGGTAATCGACTAGGCTGCGGGCGTGGCCGCGCGGCAACTTCGCCTTGCACGCGGGCCAGTCGCCCCAGTGCTCGCGCAGGGTCGCCTTAGTCGCCTTCGCCTCAGCGTTGTCGTGTTCCGACGGTGCGGCGAGTGCCAACTTCACCGCCTCCTCGAAGTGGCCGAGGACGAGTTCCTTGCCGACGAACCGCCGGTCGGAGCCGACCGAGCCGAAGCGCTGGTCGTCGAAGTAGTTCGGCACCCCGGCGGCAGCCACCTCCGCGGCCCGCGCCTCCACCGTGTGCGCCTGACGCGAGGTGAGGTGCCGCACGCGGATGGCGAAGCGGTTGGCGCGGATGTCCGACGACTCGAAGTGCCTTTGCACTTGGCCCAGGTAGTCGAGCGCGATGCGGTCGCCGGGGAGGCTGCGTGGCGAGCCGCCCTCGATGGTGACGTGCTGCACCGTGACGGCGTGGCGGTCCTTCAGCCCCCCGAAGCCGATCTGGCCGGGGCGGAGCTTCAGGCGCTTCTGCAATTGTGCGAGCGCGTCGGGCGTCGTCCACCCGGTTTTGGTGAGGCGGTAGAGCGCGAACGGCCCCCCGCCCTCGCCGGGCGTGGGCGCCACATCGGTGAGTTCCTCGACGCGGAAGTCGTCCGGGCGCTGCTTGACTTTCATAGCCGCTATTGAACGCCCTCAGCCGATCGCGGCAACGGCAGCCGCTCGCCCGGCGGGGGTGTCGGCGCCGGCTCGGGTGCCGCCGGCGGACCCGGCGGGGCGACCGCGTCGAGGCGGCGCGGGGCGGGCTTGAGGTAGTCCCACCCCGGCGGCGCGGGCACCAGCGTCGAGGGGTCGATGCCGCGCGGCGTCGGGTCGGCCTTGTCGCGTAAGGGGAGGTGCGGTAGCCCCTCGGTGCTTTCCAGCCGCACCCGCGTCGTCGCCGCCGCCATCGCCTTCACGAGTACCGCCAGACTCTCGGGCCGCTTGGGCGTGTTGAAGTGCCCCGGCCCCACGGGGACCGTTTCGTTGGTAATCAAGTCGAGCGACCCCGTCCACCCCTCGGAGCGCACCGTCACCGTCGGCACCGGCAAAGTTTTGGTCAGGTCGCGCCCGACGCCGGTGGGGTCGAGGAACACCACCGAGTCCAGTTGCGTCACGCCGTCCTGCACGCAGCCCTCGGCGAGCGCCACGACCCGCTCCGCGGCCGCGCTGTAGCCGCAGAGCACGATGCGCGCCTGCGGCTCGTCGCGCGCCAGCCGCCGCAATTCCTGGTAAAACCAGGTGTTGTCGGCCATCTGCGCGTAGTACACCTTCGGGAAGCCGAGGTAGCAGAGCTGGTTGCGCAAGTCGTCGATGCCGGAGATTTCGAGGTAGTCGCGGCCGTTCATGATGAACAGGTAGACGTTGTTGCGCACGGGTATCGGAATCGGGTTGGCGAGACTCACCGGCGCGGCGTTGCGGATAATCTGCGGGTAGTGGTTGACGCAGCCCGCCGGGGCGACGAGACTGGCGGCGCCGGCGGCAATCAGGAGGCGGGGGAGTCGAGTGAGGCGGGGAAGCATGGGGCGAATCCAGCCGGCGGGGCGGTTTGCGGGAGCCTAGTACCCCCTCAATCGGCCGCACCGGCGGAGTCGCTGCAATCCATCCTGCTTACCGCGCCGCATTCCGCGCGGCGAACTTCCCCAGCCTCACCACGCCCCCACTCGTAACCGCCTCGACCTCGGCGAAGCACAGGCGCAGCGCGTCGGCGGCGAGGCCGGCGCCGAGCAGCCGCGACGGCACGCCGGTCTCGACCGCCCGCGCCGCCTCGGCCAACTCAGCCGCGAGGGCGGTCAAGTCGTCCCCGGCCGGCAGGCTCGGGCGGAACGGCTCCCCCTCCGACGGCGACACCGTGAGCGGCACCCCGGCCGACGAGTATTCGACGGTGGCGCGCTCGAAGTAAAGCTCGAACCCGTGGGCGAACGGCCGGGATGACGCGGCGACCGCGCCGCAAGTGGAACTCAGCGCCGGGCCGGTCTCGTAGCGGTAACTCGTCGCCAGGTACTCGACCGCGCCGCCCGCATCCACGATGCCCGACGCCCGCACCTCGTCGGGGCGCCCGGCCAGCAGTTGCACGAAGTGCGTGTCGTGGACGTGCAGGTCGAGTGCCGGCCCGCCGGTGCGCGCCGCGTCGGCCACCGCCGCGCTCCAGTCGGGCTTGCTGACGACGCGCGAGAAGTGCCCGGCCCGCAGGCTGCCGTACTGGCCGGAGCGCACTAACTCGTAGGCGAACGCGAACTCGGCGACGAACGGCAGCACGTGCGCGACCATCAACAGGCGCCCGGCCCGGTCGGCGGCATCCACCATGCGCTCGGCGTCTTCGAGCGTGAGCGCGATCGGCTTCTCGACCAGCACGTGCTTGCCCGCCGCGAGCGCACGCGCCGCCAGGTCGGCGTGCGAATCCGTCGGCGTGCAGATGTCCACGAGTTGCACCGCGTCATCCGATAACAGCGCATCGAACTCGGCGTAAGCCGCCACCCCCGTCAGGTCGAACGCCCCCGGCGGCGGGCCGTAGTTCCCCCTGGTACTCGACCAGTCGCCGGCCCGCTTGGCCGCGTCGCGGCTGCAAACAGCAGCGAGTCGCGCGCCCGGCACGCGCCGGAGCGCGAGCGCGTGCATGCGGCCCATGAAGCCGACCCCGACGATGCCGACGCCGAGCATGCGAGTGCCTCCGCAGCGAGTTGGGGGCTGTTGTACGGGGCCGGCGGCTATCATAGCACCAATGCCCCCGCGCGAAACCCGCCTCACCCACACCCCCGTCAACAAAGTCCTCACCAACGCCGGCGCCTGGACCCCGGAGGGCGACGCGCTGGTGTTCGACACGCGCTCGACTCCCAGCGGCGACCGCTTCGACGGCACCACCATCGAGCGCGTTACACTCGGCGGCAAGGCCGAAGTCCTGTTCCGCAGCGGCGCCGGCACCGACTACCCCGGCGCGTGCTGCGGCGTCGTCACGCACCACCCCAGTCGCGGCGAAGTCGCCTTCATCCTCGGCCCGACGGCCCCCGAGCGCGACGGCTTCAGCTACTCGGTTGCGCGCCGCCAGGGCGTGCTACTGGACACGGCCACCGGCGCGCTCTCGCCGCTGGAGGCGCGCGACCTGGCGTTCCCCACTACCCCCGGAAGCCTCGCCGGCGGGACGCACGTCCACCAGTACCACCCGACGTTGCCGTGGGTGAGTTTCACCTACGACGACCACCCGCGCGACCGACTCGGCACCAACGCCCGCACCGTGGCGGTGGCCGAACTCGGCCGGCCGGTGGCCCTCGACCCCGCCCGGCGCCTCGCCTCGCCGCGCAGCCACTCAGGGGGCGCCTATGCCAGCGTGCTGGCCGCGCCGCCGGCCCAACGGCTCGGCGGGCGGCGCCTCTTGCGCGCCTGCGAGGAGGCGTGGCTAAGCGTGCCGAACGGGCTAGCGCTCGCGTTCCTGGCCGAACTCGACGGCGGCACCGAAGTGGCGATGGCGACCTGGCCGGGGCCGCTCGACTCGCCGGCGCGACCCGATCCCGCCCTCCCCTTCGAGGCGACCGCCGCCGTGGTGCTGCGCCTGCTAACCGACTTCGCCGGGCGCGGCGTCCCCGGAGTCGGCGGGCCGCGCCACTGGCCGCGCTCGCACCCCGGCGGCGCATGGGCGGCGTGCCTGCGCGTGTCTGAACCGAGGGAGGGGGCCAAACTCTGGCTGGTCCCCACCGGTGCCGGCGAGCCGAGGGCGGTGCCGCACGCCGGCGCCGTCGAGAGCGCCTTCACCGTGCACCCCGACGCCCCGCGCTCCGAGGCGTGCGTGCTCGGCCCCGGCGGCGAACTCGTGGCGTTCGTGCGGAACCTGGCCCACCCCGCCGGCGGGCGGTTCAATCAGGTTTGCGTCGTCGAAACGCCGCCGTGACTTGTCAAGGCGTCGAGCAGCATCGCGAGTTGACGCAATAACTCGGCGCGGACGGGGCGCGACTCGGCGTACAACTGCCGCTGTCCCGCCGCGTACTCGTCCCGCCCGACGCGAGTTTCGACCGCCACGGGTGTCAGGCCGAAGTCGCGCAAGTCGTAGGGCGAGGCGCGCATGTCGAGTTCGCGCGCCCGCAGCGCGAGGCCGAACGCGGCACGCGTCACCTCGCTCGTGGTGAACGGCGCGAGCTTGTAGGCGTGGCGGTAGAGGTCCATGACCACGTGCAGGCACGCGGGGTTGTCCGAGTCGAGGGCGCCGGCGCGCGTCAGCGGCACCCGGTTGCGCGGCACGGCGTCGGGGGCGAAGAAGCGGAAGGCGTCGAAGTGGCTGCACTTCAACTGGTTGGCTTCCACCGCCGCGTCGGTGCCCTCGGCGCCGAGCCGCAGCGGCACCGCGCGGTGCCGGGGTGCCTCGCGGTAGACCATCGCCCACTCGTGCAGGCCGAAGCAGCCGAAGAACGGCTCGCGCGATTGGGTGCGGCGCAGGTACTCGACCTGCCAGCGGAGCGAATCGACGCGGCTCGCGGCGAAGCGGCTCGGGTCGAGCGCGAACCCGCCCGGCGCCGGGGTCCAGAACTCGGACCAGTCCAGGCTAGCAGGGTCGGCGACCTCGACCACCGCGCCGAGTCCGGGGGAGTAGCGCTCCAGCCGGCCGGGGCTGTTGGAGTAATACTCGAACAGGAAGTCGATCACGGGGTGCTTCGCGCCCAGCCGGCGGCGCTCGCGGTGCGGCCCCAAAACGCCGGCCAAGTCGGCGGCGTGCCCGGCCCTGGCGGCGGCGTACTCGCCCGCGGTCACGCCGACTCCCCCGAGGCGGGTGCGGCGACCACTTCGGCCACCGCGAGGGTGAGGTCGTCGGTCAGTTTGGCGCCGCCGCGGAAGCCGGCCAGGTCCGCCAGCAGCCCGGCGAGCCACTCGGCCGCGGTCGCCTCTGGGTTCTGCCGGGCGACCGAATCGGCAAGCCGCGCGGCGCCGTAGAGTTCGCCGATCTCGTTCTGGGCCTCGAGCACGCCGTCGGTGAAGAAGACCACGCGGTCGCCGGGGCGCAGGTCGATTTCGCGCTCGGCGTAGACCTCGCCGGGCACTACCCCGAGGAGGAAGCCGCCGCCGGGGAGCGGGACGACGGCGCGGTCGGCGGCGCGCCACAGCAAGGGCGGCGGGTGCCCGGCGGCGGCGTAGCGCGCCTTGCCGGTGCCGCGCTCGATCACCACGTAAAACGCGGTGACGAAGCGCTCGCCGTCGAACGCGACCAACTGGCGGTTGACCTCGCCGAGCACCGCGCCGGGCGACACCAGGCGCGCCGCCGCGCCGGCGAATGCCCCGCGCGTCAGCACCGCCACGAACGCGGCAGGGATCGAGTGCCCGCTGGCATCAGCGATCAGGAACCCCAGCGCGTCGGGCGCGGGCGCGGCGAAGTCGTAGTAGTCGCCCCCGAGGTGGTCCAGGGGCGCGTAGTGCAGCGCCCAGCGCAGCTCGGGCCAACTGGGGGGCGACTGCGGCAGCATCGCGCGGGCCTGGATGTGCCCGGCGGCGCGCATGTTGAACAGCACCTCCGCGTCGCGAGCCATCAGTTGGTCGTTGGCTTTTTTCAGCGCCCCGGTGCGCTCGGCGACGCGGTGGCGCAGGTACTCGTCGCGCTTGGCCATGAGCAGGCGCGTCGAGACGACGCCGACAACCGCGCCGCCGTCGAGCACCGGCAAATGGCGCACGCGGTGCCGCTGCATCTCCGCGGCCGCGTCGTCCCAATCGACCTCCGGCGAAGTCGAGTGCGGGCCGGGCGTCATCCACTCGCTCACCGGGTAGTCGCGCCACCCCGGCACGGCCACCGCCACCTCGCGGATCAGGTCGCGCTCGGTAAAGATGCCGACCAACTCGCCCGAGGGGCCGGTGACGAGCACCGAGCCGACGCGGCGCTCGTTCATCAGCGCGATCACGTCCTGGACGCGCGCGCCCGGCGGCACGCACACCGGGTGCGGGGCCATCACGTCGCGCACGGTGAGTTTGGCGGGTCGGGTC
>CAXTPM010000110.1:11285-11545 GCA_964245865.1 uncultured Fimbriiglobus sp.
GACTATCGTGGGAGAGATGGAAATGTAACTAGCCTGGCGGGTCGGGTCATGGTGCCGGTGTCGCCGGGGGTCGGGCGCCTTCACGGAAACTTCGCGCGGGCCGGGCGGGTTCGGGCTTCCCCGCGGCGGCGTCCGGGCTAAGGATACCGAGAGGGGGGCCGAGTCGCATGGGCAAAGTGGTCCGACAAGCCGGGGTCGTCGCGGTGCGCGGCGGGCGGGTGTGCGTGATTAACAGCCGCTCGGGGGCGCGCACGGTGATC
>CAXTPM010000111.1:0-10382 GCA_964245865.1 uncultured Fimbriiglobus sp.
CGCCCGACGCCGCCTCGGCGACTTGCGCCGGCCCCTTGCGGCTCGACTCCACCGCCACGCTCGACAGCGGCAACAGGGTTTCCGCGACCGGGTATTGTTTGGAAATCGACTGGTACTTCTGGTACACCACGATCACCTGATCGACCGCGCCAGACGTGAACAAATCAATATACTTCGACGCGAGTTGCTCGACCTCCTCGAACTTCGGCTTCTCCTCGAACGTCGTGTAACTCGCACTCACCGGCAGTTGCTGGAACTTGAAATAATTCAATCCGCGCTTGCCCGAAACCTCCATCTCCACCGGCGTGCCCGCGGCTTTCAGTCTGCGGATCGTCGCCATCGACTCGCGCAGCACCCCGCCGTTGTACCCGCCCGCCAAGCCCCGGTTCGCGGTGACGGTCAGCACCAGTACCTTGCCCACCGCCGGGCGTACTTCCAACAACGGGTGCGAGACCTCGCCCGCGTTCTGCGACAGGTCGGCGGCGAGTTCGGCGATTTTGCGCGTGTACGCCTCGGCCTCGCTCGCCCGGTCCATCGCTTTCTTGAAGCGCGCCGTGGCGATGAGTTCCATGGTCTTCGTGATCTTGCGGATGTTCCGAATCGCCTTGCGGCGGCGGACCAGCGAGCGCAGGTTCGGCATGTCACCCTTCTCCGAAAGCCCGCCGGGCGTCTCTCAACCCGGCAGGCTTCGATTCCGCAATTCGAACTCCGCAATCCGCACCCGGATTACGCCTTGTACTGTTTGTTGAACGCTTCGATGGCGGATTTGAGCTTGGCTTCGATGTCAGCGTTGATTTCTTTTTTCGACGCCAACTCGCCGCGCACGTCCGACATCTGCTCGCGCATGAACGCCAGGAACTGCTTCTCCCAGCCCTTCACGTTCTTGCGCTCCACGTGGTCCAGCCCGCCGGTATTCCCGGCGTAGATCACCATCACCTGGTCGATGACGTTCAGCGGCTCGTACTGCCCCTGCTTGAGCAACTCGACCATGCGGTAGCCGCGGTCGAGTTGCTTCTGCGTGGCCGCGTCGAGGTCGGTGCCGAGTTGCGCGAATGCTTCGAGTTCGCGGAACGCCGCGAGCGCGAGTTTCAACCCGCCGGCGACCGACTTGAACTTCATCGCCTTGATCTGCGCGTTGCTCCCCACCCGGCTCACCGAGATACCGACATCCACCGCCGGCAGTACGCCGGAGTTTTTGAGTTCGGGCTGTAAATAAATCTGCCCATCGGTAATCGAAATCACGTTAGTGGGGATGTACGCCGACACCTCGCCCTCAAGCGTCTCGATGATCGGCAGCGCGGTCAAACTGCCGCCGGTGCCAGGGACTTTGGCAATCTTGGTGCCGGGGAAGTTCTTGTGGTCGTGCTCGGCCTGCTCCTTGCCGCGCGCCGCGCCCGGCCCGGTGTACACCATCCCAGGGGTGCCGGGGCCGCGCGACTTGGTGGGGTCGGCCGCGCCGTTGATCCCCCAGTCGGCCGTCACCTTGCTGTCGTCCGCGTCGGAGGGCACGATCACGTACTTCTCGGCCAACTTCGCCGAGCGCTCGAGCAATCGGCTGTGGCAGTAAAACACGTCCCCAGGGTACGCCTCGCGCCCCGGCGGGCGGCGCACTAATAGAGATAGCTGCCGGTACGCGGCGGCTTGTTTCGAGAGGTCGTCGTACACGCAGAGTGTGTCTTTGCCCTCTTCGTACATGAAGTATTCGGCAATCGCGGTCCCGGCATACGGCGCGATGTACTGTAGCGGCGCCGAGTCCGACGACGTGGCGACCACCACCACCGTGTAGTCCATCGCCCCGAGTTCGCGCAGCTTCTGCACCGTCGCGGCCGTCTTCGCCTCCATCTGCCCGCACGACACGTACACGCAAATCACGCCTTCTTCGCGCTGATTAATAATCGTGTCGAGCGCGATCTGCGTTTTGCCGGTCTTGCGGTCGCCGATAATTAACTCGCGCTGGCCCCGGCCGATGGGGGTCATCGCGTCGATCGCTTTAATCCCGGTCTGCAGCGGCTGCTTCACCGGCTGGCGGTCCACGATGCCGGGCGCGGGGCTTTCAACTAGGCGTGTATGTTTCGCGTTGATCGGCCCCTTGCCGTCGATGGGGCTCCCCAAGGGATCGACCACGCGGCCGATCATCTCGCGGCCCACGGGGATCGACAGCAGTTGCCCCGTGGTGCGGACCTCGGCCCCCTCGCGCACCTTCAGGTAGTCGCCCAGAATAATGACCGAGACGCTATTCTCTTCGAGGTTGAACGCCAGCCCTCGGGTGCCGCTCTCGGGGAAGTCGATCAGTTCGCCGGCCATCACGTCGGACAGGCCGTAGACGCGCGCAATGCCGTCGCCGACTTCGAGCACCTTGCCGGTGGACCGCACATCGGTCTGCCGGCCGTAGTCCGAGATTTGGCGCTCGAGAATCGACGTGATTTCGCTCGCCTGCATTCGACGGTCAGCCATGATTTGCACTCGAAAGCAAGTGATTGCGGAGGTCATCTAAGCGGGTGCGGACGCTCGAATCGTACACGGTGTCCCCCACCTGCACGACGAGTCCGCCCAAAATATCGGGGTCGGTCGAGACCGCGAGCGTGGGCGTTTTGCCGAGCTTCTTGGCCAGCGTGCCGCGCAACTGCTCGATCTGCTCGGCCGAGAGTTCGACCGCACTCTTGACGAACACCTGCACGCGGTTGTTCGCGGCGTCCTGGAGTTTCTGGTAGGCTTGCGCGATACTCGGCAGTAAATCGAGCCGGCGGTTCTGGTTCAGCACGCCCAAGAACTTGCGGAACGTCTCGGACGTGTCCCGCTCGAACGCGGCGGCTAAGATCGGCAGCTTGGCTTTTTTGTTGATCGCCGCCGACGCCAAGAACTCGTTGACGACGGGGTGCCCGCCGAGCACCGACTTCACCACGGTCGCCAACTCGTCGCCCACCAAATCGGCCTGGTCCGCGGCGGTCGCCGAGCGCGCGAGCGCCTCGGCGTACACTTGCGCCACGCGCGTCCGGCCGCTGGACTCGGTCAGCACGGTCGCCAGTTCGGGCAAGTTCGGGTGCGGGGTCGCGGTCGCCACGGCAAGCCTTGACTAGTGGTGAGGGGTTAGTTCGACGCCACGCGGGCGTCGAGTTCGGCCAGCGAGTCCTGAACGAGCCGGCCGTGGTCATCGACAGTGAGTTGCCGCTTGATCGCCTTGCTCGACATCAGCGACGCCAAGCGAATCGACTTCTCGTAGATTTCCGCGAGCGCCTGCTCTTTGGCGGCGGCAATCTCCTTGGTCGAGCGCTCGCGCTCCGCGGCGGCTTCTTTGACACCCGCCTCGCGCTCGGTCGCCCGCAATTTCTCAGCGTCTTTGCGGGCCTCCTCGATCATCGCCCGCACCTCGTCCTGCGCCGCGGCCAGGCGGTTCTTGAGTTCAGCGCGAATCGCCTCGGCGTCGCGCTGCGCGGCCTGGGCCTCGTCGCGCGCCGTCAGGATCGCCTGCTCGCGGTCCTGCATTCCCTTCAGGATCGACGGCCACGCGAACCGGCCGAGCAGAAATAAGAGCAGGCCGAACACCACGAGCGTGTACAGGCTCAAGTCCCACCGCGCCGGCAGGTCAAAAATATTCGGCTTCTCGCCAGCCGCCGGCGCCTCGTTAGCGAACGCCAGCGACGGCGCCATCATCACGAGGGCGGCGGTCAGCCCGGTCAAAGCAGTACGCACGTTACGAACCTCCACCGGGCCGACCTCCACACCATTTCGCACGGCCAAAATACTACAGGAGCTGGGTCACGAGGCAGAGCACCAGGGCGATAATGCCGGCACCTTCCACGAGGCCACCGACGATCAGCATCGCGGTGCGGATGTTGTCGGCCTGCTCCGGCTGGCGGGCGATGCCGCCCATCGCGCCGAAGCCGATCAGACCCAGGCCGATGCCGATGCCGATGACCGACAGCCCCATGCCCAAAGGCGCGTAGCCCGACTTGAAGTTGGCGGTAATCGTCGCGGCCTCGGCGGGCGTCGTGTTCGGCGGGAAGACCAGCCCCGGCGTGTCGGCCGCCATCGCGGCGCCGGAGAACGCCACCACCAGGAGAGCCGCGGCCAGTGTGCAGACGGTACGCATCGAGGTCGGTCCTTGTCGGTCAGAACGGAGTGAAAACGGTCGGCCCACCACCAGTTAGTGGGCCGGGTGCTTCGCCAATCCAATGAAGATCGCGCTGAGTAGCGTAAAAATAAACGCCTGCAGCACCGCGACCATGAGTTCCAAAATACTGAGTGCCGTCACCATCAAGACACTGAACGGCGCCACGACGTAGTAAAAGTTCGGGCTGAGCTTGAGGTACGAAGTCCACGTCGGGTCGGACACCAGCCGGATGAAGAACATCAGCACGAACAGCGCGGTGTGCCCGGCCAGCATGTTCGCAAACAAGCGCACGCAGAGCACGAACACCCGGATGAACGGCGTCATCAGTTCCAGCACGGCGATCAGCGGCACGAGGAAAATCTTCATGTACCGGGCCGGGCCATCGAGTTCGATGTGCGGGATGAAGCTCTTGAGGTAGCCGCCGACGCCGTTCTCGCGGATGCCGGCGACGTGCGTGACGACGAAACTCACGAGTGCAAGCGCCGCCGTGACCGCGATGCTCGCGGTGGGGGAGCCGAGGAACGGGATCATCCCCATCAGGTTCGACACCAAAATGAAGATGAACGTCGTCGCCAAATACGGCACGTACTTGTCGCCGTCGTGCTCGCCGATGGCGGGCCGGGCGATACTGTCGCGCACGAAATAGATGAACGATTCGAGCAGGTTCTGCAACACCCCGCGCGGCCAGTGGCCTTCGCGGAAGCGCCGGGCCAGAAACACCATCGCTGTAAAGGTGATGACCGCCGAGGCGAGTAGCAAAACCTCGAACTTGCTCACCCGGAAATGCCGGCCCCCGATGTCGAACTCGGGCAGCTTGACTTCGTGGAAGTAGCCGCTCTTCGCAGTCGTCTCGAAAATCGGGAACTGGTATTGGTCCTGGCTCTCGGCGAACGGGTTCAGAAACGGCTTCGCGCCGGCCGCCGGCGTGATCGGTGCGTCGTGCGGTACTGCGTCGTTCGGCATCGCCGCCCTTCCTGTCGTCAGTCCGACCGTTTAGAACTCGCCGCTACTAGTGCCAGTGTCTCGCAAACCAAGGCTACGAGGTAGCTCGCCAGAAACCAGCCCCAAAACCAAATGGTCGGCTTCGGCACCACTTTGAGGGCGAACGCAACCGCCGCCCCGCCGAACGCCGCCCCGGCCCGCAGCCCGATCCCGGCGGCGTAACTCACCAGCGGCCCGAGTTTACGCTTCGCCCACGGGTCGGCCAGCACCGCCAGCATTGCCGGGATTAGCACGACGACCGCACAAATGGCAAACGCCTTTGGGTGGTCGTAGCCGGTGAGCGACCCCAGGCCGATACTCGCCGCCGTACCGAGTGCCGCCGCGACCAGCATCGGCAGCAGTTGCCGAAGTGCTCGCCGCGTCACGGCTTCGGCGACTGAGTGCCCAGCGTCCGAACCGCCAGGACGACCGCGCCGGCAAACCCCAGTAGCGTCAGCGCCACCGTGCCCCACGGCAGGGTGCCGAACGCGAGGTCGAGTCCGACGCCGAGCACCGTTGCTCCGACCAGTTCCGAGCCGATGACCGCGAGGCCGACCCAGTTCAGGGGCGACTTCGGGGCGGGTGACTTCGGTTCGGCCACGTTGGTCTCCCCCGCACCGGCCGCGTCGCTGTCCTGGCATTTTGGGGATCACAGCCGGGTCGTCAACGGGACTTCGTGATTTTTTTCACAATGTCGCCCGACCGAGTGTCTCGCGTCCCGGAAGCGCCCAGCTCCTGACACCCGCACAGTCGCTACGGCTTGTCCAGTAAAATCCTCAAACTGCCCGCCGGCGGGCCAAGTTCCGTTGACAGAACATTCCGCATTTCCATACAACGAAAGGGAGTTCCGACGAGTCCCGCCGCACCGATCTCCGAATCCCGCTAAGGGAGTCGAGTCGGGCCGGGCTCGCCGCGCCGGGGGAGGAGTCCCCGGCTTTCTGCACGGACGCGCCCCCAGCCGATGCGTAGAGTGGTGGATCGGGCCAATCGCCGGATCGTCACGTCCCGGACTTCCACACCGCCGGGGGGAGCAGTCACCGATGAGCCAGCCCCGCCGACCCCGCACGCCGGCCCCCAAGCCCGCCGCCCGCACCAGTCGCGCCCCGGCGTCCGCCAGCCCCGCGGCGAAAAAAGTCGCCCCGGCAGCCGCCCGCAAGGGCAAGCCGGCTGCCCCGTCCGAGACGAAAGCCAAGGCCAACGGGAAGCCGGCTCCTACCAAAGCCAAGCCCGCGCCCAAGGTCGAGGCGAACGCGAAGGCGAACGGCCGGGCGCCGGCCGCGAGGCCCAAGCCCAGTCCGACTCCGGCACCCGCCGCGCCGAAACCGCCGCTGCGCCCGCGGGTTCCGCCCCTGAGCGTGCCGATACCGGCGAAGGCGTCCGGCCCGTCGAAGCCGCCGATGCGCGCGACTAACCTGCGCGTCGAGGCCGCGATCCCCATCGAGAAAGACCTTTCGGCGCGTCCGAAGTCCGGCACGCCGGTTACGAAAGACCGCATCCTCTTGACCGCGCCGGACCCCTACTGGCTGCACGCGATGTGGGAATTGTCCCTCCAATCGGTGCAGCGCGCCGAGGCCGCGCTCGGCCAGGACTGGCACGGCGCGAAGCCCATTTTACGCCTGTGCGATGTCACCAGCACCGAGACGACCAACACGTCGGAACTCGTGGTGCGCGATATTGTTATTCACGGCGGCTGTAGCCACTGGTACATCGACGTGCCGCAGCCGCCGCGTGCCTACCGGGTGGATATTGGCTACTTGCCGCGGCGCGGGAACTTCTTCCGCCTCGGGCACTCGAACATCATCACCCCCCCGAAGGCCGGCAGCAGCGAGGTACTCGACGACGCCGGGCCGCACGAGCGCGACCCGAACGCCCCGCACCGCGCCACCATGGAGAACGGCCCGATCTTCGGCCGCGAACTGGATGAAGCCCTGTTCCGCCGGCCGATGAAAGAGAACGCCTTCGGCTCTGGGGCGTCCTTGCCCGGCAAGCTCAAGAAGTTTTTCTTCGACCTCGACGCCGAACTCATCGTTTACGGTAAGACCGACCCCAACGCAACGGTGACACTCTCGAACGAAGTGGTCCCGCTGCGGGCCGACGGCAGCGGCACCTTCACCATGCGATTCAGCCTGCCCGACAGCCGGCAGATCATCCCCGCCGTCGCCACCTCGGCCGACGGCATGGAAGAGCAGACGATCGTGCTCGCGGTCGAACGCAACACGAAGCGGCTGGATGTCGTGGTGCATGATTTGACGGGCGAAAACTAGCGCGGGGGCGTATGGACTCCGCCGACCTCGCCCACTTTTTTGCCCCGCCCCCCACGCCACCCCGTTCCGGCGACTTGTCGCTCTTGCGCGTCTCGCGCCGGGCGATGGCGACCACCTTCGAGATTGCCCTGCCCCACACCGGCGCCGAAAGTCTCGCCGCCGCCGAGGCCGCGCTCGATCTCGTTGACGACCTCGAAGAACTACTCACGGTCTACCGCGATTCGAGCGAGGTCAGTCGCCTGAACCGCGCCGCACACCACGGCTGGGCCGAGGCCGAGCCGCGCGTGTTCGAGTTGTTGGCCGAGTCGGCGCGGCTGAGCCTGCTCACCGGCGGCGCGTTCGATGTCGCGTCGGGGGCGATGGTGCGTGCGTGGGCTGATGCCAAGCGCGAAGGCCGCATCCCGACTCCGACGGAGTTGGCCGAGGCGCGGCGGAACTCGGGGACGCGGCACGTGCAACTCGACGCGGCGACCCGGCGTGTGCGCTTCCGCAAGCCGGGGTTGCTGCTGAACTTCGGCGCCGTCGGCAAGGGCTATGCGCTCGACTGCGCGGCGGAACTATTGCGGCGCGAGTTCGGCGTTACTTCGGCGCTGTTCCAGGCCGGCGGCAGTAGCGTCCGGGCGATCGGGTCGCCGCCGAACCAGGCGGGGTGGCTCGTGGCGATCAGCCACCCGCACCGGCCGGAGGAGTCCCTCGGTAGTGTACTGCTAACGGATGAGTCGCTCGGCACGTCGGCGGCGACGTACCAGTCGTTCGCGTTCGGCGGCAAGACTTACGGCCACGTGCTCGATCCCCGCACCGCGCTGCCAATTGATGGCGTGGCGAGCGCGAGCATAGCGGCCCCCACCGCCGCCGAGGCCGACGCCCTCTCGACGGCGGCGTTCGTACAGGGGCTACCGGCGCTTGGCCGCTGGGCCGATCAGCGGCCCGATTGCCGAGGGGTGGTGCTGGCGGCGGGGGCCGATTCTCCCGAAACTTGGAACTTCGCGCCGGGGCGCTTCCGCCCGATGCCGCAGCGGCTACAATGGCCTCAGCCCGGACTCTAGCGTCCGCGACTCGCCCCGCCCTCCCCCGGCCACGGCACCACCCACATGCTTGTTCCGCACGTCTCCGTCCCGCAGCAAGTGTTGTACGCCGAGCTCGTCGGCTGCTTCGTGTCGCTCATTGTGGCGACCGCCCAGCAGAATTGGAAGCCGCGCGTGTTTTTCCTGCTCGCACTACGCATCGCCATCGGCTGGCAGTTTCTGTTCGAGGGGATGAACAAAATCCAGTCGCACGCGGTCGGCGTGACCGGCACCAGCAAGCCGTTCAGCAGCGAGCCGTACTTCCGCGAATCCGAAGGACCGGCCGGGGAGTTGATGCGATCGCGCATGATTGCCGACCCTGAACAGCAAATGTACGATTTGGTGCGCCCCGCGACGAATCCCGCCACGGTGGGCGATGTTTTGGGCGAGGAGGGGTCCGCCGCGCTCCGCGGCGACCTGTCGAAACCGGGCGCGGCCCTCAACGTGGCCCGCACATATGTGCCCCGCCCCGCCGCCGACGAGTTCGCCGAGACGGCCAAGGCGGTGCTGGCGCTGCCGCTCAACGGCCTCGGTAGCCGGTTCCTGGCCGACTACCCGAGCACCGCGCCGGGCCGGGCAGCAATCGAGGAGCGCCTCGCACTGCAACTGCCGCCCGAAGCCGCGCGGCAGTTCACGGGCATGGCCGAGAAGGTGATCCGCTCGCCGCTGAGCGACGACCCCAAGAAGCTCGAAGGAGTGCAGAACGAGTTGAAGGGGTTCCGCTACACCTACGCGCGCTGGGCGCTCGGACTCGACAAGCAGCCGGCCAAAAAGAAGTACGTCTCCGGCGACGTGGTGCAGGGCGTGCCGACGCGCCTGGCCGACTACGAGGCCCGCAAGCGCGAACTCGCCGAGTTGGACGCGCGGCGGAACGTCGATCTCGGCCGCTCGACCTTGTTCGCGCGTATCGCCAGTACGAAGGCCGACATGGCCAGTGTGCGGGCCGACTTGGTGAAGGACGCCGAGGCCCAACTCGACACGGCCCGCACCGAGTTGGCGAAGCTCGCCGGGGTGGCGAAGCCCGAAGCCGAGCCGGCGCCCGAACGAAGTACGCTCTCGGACATCAGAGTCACCGACAAGCTCACGATGTGGCTACTCACGCTCGCCGGTGCGGGGCTGGTACTTGGGCTGGGCACGCGCATTTCGGCCCTGGTGTGCGGCGGGTTTTTGGTAATGACGTATTTAACTTACATGCCGGTGCCATGGTACCCGAACCCGCCGGGGACCGAGGGCAACCCTGTGTTCGTGAACAAAAACATCATCGAGTGCATCGCCTGCTTCGCGCTCGCGTTTATGCCGACTGGCCAGTGGCTGGGCATTGATGCACTGATTTACCGATTGTACAAGGGCCGCAACACGCCCGTCGCCGAGTAGTTCGTTCCGAGTCGCACCCCGCCCGAATCTCCCCCATTTCGTAGGGTACACCGATGGCACTGGACCTGACGGCCGAGCAAAAAGAGGTCGGCAAGAAGAATTACGAGGCGGTGCGCGCTGGCATCGACCGCCGCACGTTCCTGGGCGCCGCGGCCGGCGCGGGCGCCGCGATCCCCCTCTCAGGGGCCGTGTACTTCGGCTACTCGTCGCTCGAGGGCAAGCCCGTCAAGACGGCCATCATCGGCTGCGGCGACGAAGGCGGCGTGCTGGTGGGCGAGCACAACCCGCAGTACATTGATTTAATCGCTGCGTGCGACATCCGTCCATTCAACCGCAACCGCATCCTCGAAGGCGACCCGAAGGTGCCGCTGCGCAAGGGGTTCATTTACCACTACGGCCGCAAGCGCACGAACGAGATTAACGAAAAGCACTTCTACGACGACTACAAAAAGATGCTCGACGACGAGCCGGACATCGAGGCAGTGATTATCGCCCTGCCGCTGCACCTGCACGCGCCGGTAAGTATCGAGTGCATGAAGCGCGGCAAGCACGTTTTGTGCGAAAAATTGATGGCCGGGACCATCGCCG
>CAXTPM010000111.1:10392-11347 GCA_964245865.1 uncultured Fimbriiglobus sp.
GATGATTAAGGCCGCGAAGGACAACAACGTCATCCTGAGCATCGGCCACCAGCGGCACTACAGTTCGCTCTACGCGCACGCTACCGAAGTGGTGAACTCCGGCGTGATCGGCGACATCAAGCACATCCGCGCGCTGTGGCACCGCAACAACAGTTGGCCCGCCACGCCCGAAAAGAACTGGGTCAAGGCCGAGGGGATCGTGCAGCCGACCTTGCGCGACGGCTGGTTCCCGCCGATCGTGCAGGAGGACTACGACGCGCTCGAAAAGACCGGCATCGTCCGCGACAAGTACGGCTACAAAGACATCCAAGAACTGCTGCGCTGGCGCATTGGCAAGCGCACCGGCGGCGGGTTGATGGCCGAACTCGGAAGCCACCAGCTCGATGCGTGCAGTATTTTCCTCGGCAAAGTCAAGCCGCTCTCGGTCATGGGGGTGGGGGGCAAATACTTCTACGGTCCCGAGAAGAACGACCGCGAGTCCGAAGACCACGTCTTCGTGACTTACGAGTTCCCCGGCAAGAACCACCCCAACGGCGCCAACCGCGGCAGCGACAAAGACGACATCGTCGTGGTGACGTACAGCAGCGTCAACACCAACGGCTTCGAGAAGTACGGCGAGTGCCTGATGGGGAGCCGGGCCACGATGGTGGTCGAGAGCGAGCAGGAAGTCTACTTGTACAAAGAAGCCCAGCCGGGTGTGAAAGAGCAGGCCGACGCGCGCAAGACCGCCGTGGCGGTGACGACCACCCCGGCGGGCAAACCGGCCGTCGAGGCGAGTAGCACTTGGGGTGGGCCGGGCGCCTCGGCCGTGAAGGCTGATGCGGGCGCCGCGGCACCCGTGAGCCGGGGCTACCGCGAGGAGATGGAGCACTTCGCCGTCTGCGTGCGCAAGTGGAAGGCGAAAACCGGCTACGAAAAAGGCTCCGACGGCAAGTACATTCAGGAGTTGCCGCGC
>CAXTPM010000112.1:0-6467 GCA_964245865.1 uncultured Fimbriiglobus sp.
CTCGCCCGCCCCGTCGGCACCCCGCCACTTGCGGAGTTGGCCCGCGGCAAGCAGACCGCGTGCGTGGTGATCTGCGACATCACCCGGCCCGTGCCCAACAAGCTGCTCCTGCCGCCGATCCTAGCCACACTCGAAGCCGCCGGGGTGCCGCGTGAGGGCATCACCATCCTCATTGCCACGGGGCTGCACCGGCCCAACGAGGGGGCGGAGCTAGTCGAACTCGTCGGGGCCGAGATCGCGCGCGACCACAACTGCGCGAACCACCACGGCAAAGTCCCTGAGGAGCACGACTACCTCGGCACCACCGCGTTGGGCGTCCCCATTTGGATTGACAGCCGCTACACCCGCGCCGAACTCAAAATCACTACGGGACTCATCGAGCCGCACCTGATGGCCGGGTACTCCGGCGGGCGCAAGCTGATTTGCCCTGGGATCGCGGGCCTCGAAACCGTGAAAGTCTGGCACGGGCCGAAGTTCCTCGAACACCCCAAGGCCGACTGCGGCATATTAGAGGGGAACCCCGTCCACGAGGAGAACACCCGCATCGCCCTGGTCGCCGGCTGCGACTTCATCGTGAATGTGTGCCTGGACGGCGCGCGCCGCGTGACGTGGCTGGGCGCCGGCGACATGATCCTCGCCTGGCAACAGGGCGTCGAGTTCTGCCGCCAGGTGGTGACGGCCCGCCTGCCCGCCCCGTGCGACGTGGTAGTCACCAGTTGCGCCGGCTACCCGCTCGACACCACCTGGTACCAGGCGGTGAAGGGACTCACCGGGGCGCTCGCGGTGGTCAAGCCCGGCGGCACCATCGTGCTCGCGGCCAGTCTCACCGAAGGGGTCGGTAGCCCGGAGTTCCAGTCGATCATCGACGACAACCCGGACCTGGGCGCGTTCCTGGAGCGCATCACCAAGACCGACTACTTCGTGATGGACCAGTGGCAGCTCGAGGAGTTCTGCAAGGTCGTCAAGAAGTGCAAAGTCAAAGTCGTGACGAGCGGCCTCGACGCGGCCACGCTGCGCCGCTGCCACGTCGAGCCGGCAGTTAGTGTCGAGAGCGCGGTGGCCGAGTCGCTCGCGGAGTACGGGCCGGGTGCCACGCTGGCGGTAATCCCGAAGGGGCCGTACGTGCTTGCGGTGGCGGGCTAGCGGCGGGTGCGGTGAAGGTTGCGCGAAGTGCCGACTTTGCGCTTGCCGCTCGTCCCACGGGTGGATTAGGATCACTCCAGCACGGGAGTGATCCTAATCCACCCGTGGGACGAGCGGCAATGAGCACCCCCAACCGCGCGACGTTCCGGCCGACGCTTGTGGCACTCGAAGACCGCGTGGTGCCGGCGTGGTGGACGCTGTTCGCCGTCGATACCGCGGCCGGCATGCCGGGGGACGGGACGGCGACCGTGACCGGGGACTTGATGCTCGCGCCCGCGCTCGACCCCGCCAACAGCGGCCAAGTCACGATTCAGGCTGACACCGCCGAGGCGGCGATCGGGTCGGCCGTCACTGGGCTGATCCACATCGTGGACGACTCGCGGACGACCGACCTCGGCTTCAGCGCGGACCAAGTCGGGCCGGCGTCGCAGCAGCGGCCGTTTGCGCTGGCCATCGAAGATGACTGGGCGACGATCTCGCTCGAAGGCTCGGCGCCGTGGCCGGGGGCCACCTACGCCTACGACGACCAGAGTTGGCTGGTGCGTATCGCCCCGGCCGAGGCGCCGACCGGGAGCACGACTTCGCCGCCTGCGCCTCCGCCGCCGGTGAGTGTCGGCGCTGTGGTTGATTCGGCGGTGTGGACGTGGACCGCGCCGAAGACGGCGAGACCGCGACGGTGCGGATGACGGTGACGCGCGAGACGGAGACCAACTTCTTCTGGCAATACAACCTCACCAATAACAACGTCAGCCTCCGGTACCCCACCTCGCCGGGGCTAATGTCTTTCGTCTTGGGCGACCCCGGAGCCGGGGTGCTCGACTGCTCGACGGCTTACGACGCCGCGACCACGATGCAGGGTTGGACGCGCTCGCCCGGCACCCTGGCGTGGCAGGCGCCCGAGGCCGGCCCCTTTCTGGCCATGAACACGACTGCGTTGTTCACGTTCCGTACCCCGCCGGTGCCGGTCGTCGCGGCGGTCGGCACGGCGGGGATGGCGCCGGTGTTCTTCGACGAGTCGGGGGACGGCACGCCGGGAGGGACGCCGCCCCGAGGAGACGCCGAGGGGCCGGGCGCGCCGCTGACGGCGAAGCTGGAGTCGGTGAAGTTCACTGCGGGGCAGATGTCCAGGACCAACTCGTTCTGGATCGACGAAGACCCGAACGACGCCCCTTACATCAAAGACTTCCACTGGTTCGACAAAGACCTAGACGGGCTAATCAATCACGCCGGCGACCACCAGTTGCCCGTGGGTTTCGTGCGCGGCAGCAAGATTTACGTCGAGGCCAATATCAAACTGGCGACGGGCGGCAACGGACTTCAGTCGGTTCTCGTCAAGGCCGACAACCCCGACGGCTACAACCTGGCCTGGACCGAAGCGCCGGTGGTGGACGGGTACGTCAAACTCCCCAGAACGCTGTTGAAGAAGCAGTTGCCCGGCAAGGTGGATTACGTCAAGAACTTCGACTTTAAGTGGATCATCGAGCCGACCCACGAGCCGCTGACTACCGAGGTGGGGACAAGTACGGACGAGTTGTTCATCACCCTGGCAACGCCAAAACCTCCCAGGCTCCCATACATCAGCGGCGGAATGGAGGCGACGGCTGACCCGCGTATTTATATTACACCACTCTATCTATTTTGTTCCGGCGCGGCTGGCAGTACGAGCACCGCCGCCGCCGGCGCCGGCGCGTTTAAGTCATTCGAGGGTCAAAACGTTAAGTCTTATGACGACCCAGACAAAGTGCGGAACGATCCGGCGCTGAAGATGTGCTACTATAGTGACTGGAACACTACGGCCAGCAATTTTCTGCTGATGTTTAAGAAGGTCGTAGAAACGGATGCGGCGGGCAACACGACTGCGGTTTATTACGATGGCCAGTGCAACGCTTGGACAGATATCCTGAGGCAATGTTTTCTCGAAGGTGGAGTCCCAAATTTCCTTCGCGTGGGCGGTGTTCAGAAGGAGACTTTCACTCACGTGCGAGTCGTGCCGATCAGTACTGGCAACGGTTCACCAGACAAGAGCCTGGAGATGTGGATTAAGAATTGGACGCCAGTCGGCAACGGGCCCAATTACATCAACACGGCGCCGAAAGACAACTACGTTGTTAAGGCCGGCGGGGCGTGGAAATATGACTGGTCCGGCAACCCTAAGTTCACTGACAATCCCGGCATCAAGGGTCAGAATACAGACAACCCGCTCAGCTTGTTCTACCAGCACTCTGTAGTTAGATTTCCCACTGCGAACGGTATGACTATCTATGACCCCAGTTACGGTGCTAAGTACGTCGGGGTAGGGAGTAAGGCGTATTTTAGTGCTTGCCAACAGTGGGAAATCGCTTCCCTCGATGGAGTGAGTAAGGCCGTCACTGTCGGTGGGACAACTCGGCAGTGGACGATCACTAAGACCGATTACACTAACCCCAACGCTCGGTATGCCATTTTTACTGACGTTACCCCGTGGTAAGGTGGGCAATGATCACAGTTACCAACGTCGCTTTAGCGCTCACGTGTTTAGCCGCGAACCATCCGCCGATTCACCAAGTCGGTATACTCGCCGGCCGGGCAACGGTGGTGCTCGCCGACCAGACTTGGCCCCCGCCAGCTAATCTGAATGCGGCCAAGTGTCTCGACATCGGACAGGCTGTCGTGGCGACCGTCGATCTAGCCTCGCCCCATCAGCGCGTTGTTCTCCGCCACCCTTCTGAGTTCCAGGAGCGGCCGATCTACCCCAACCGCCCGCCCCTGCGGGCCAGCTACTCAAACTTCGGCATCTTCGTCGTGGACTACAGCTCGGGCGGCGTCCCGACATCAGACCTCGAGCCGTCGATTCATGGACTTACATTAACGTCGCTCGAAGCCAACAACATGCGGTTAAGTTTTGCTATCGATAATAACCTCCCGGTGACGAACGAAGTTATTGATCGCGGTGAGGTCCATCTGAATCTCGACCCGCTTCGCAATCGCGGGGGGGTGTACTACGACTACCTTGTCAATGAGACGGCTGAGTGCGAATTTTACTTCCCCGACACCCGCGACGGCGTACGGTGCTTCGTCGCATCCTTGCTTCCCTCGCGGAATAAACTCCAGCGAGAGCGGGGACAACCCGTTTGGCGAGAGCGCAACGCCGTCCCAGCCAACATGATCCTTTTCGATGGCCACTTCACCGTCGTCCCCCACAAGAAGGCCCGCTACCTCGTCACCGCCGCCGGGTCGCTCGTCAAGATCGTCGGCGCCGACGGCAAGCCGCTGCCGAAGGCCGAGGTGGTGTTCGACAAGTCGCCCATCCGCGCGGTCGTCCACGACACCGACGAGGGGCACTGGTACGCCCTCACCGCGACTGATTTCTTCGAGGTCGCCGAGCCGCTTGCCGCCAAGCCGCATCAAGTGGCGAAGTTCGACACCAGTAGCGGCCTCGCGGGGCTGGAGACGGCGTTCCACTGCGGCCGGGCCGTGCGCGAGATGCCGCCGGTGCCGTTCCCGGCCGACCCCGCCGACGCCAAGAAGAAGCCCTAGCCCGCCGCCGGCTTGCCGGCGTTCGTGCGCGCACTCCGAATGCGCTCCAGCAGGTTCGCCTTCGCAATCGCCGCCGGGTCCAGCGGCGCGCTCTGCACCGGCACCACAACTGTCGGCGCGGCCGGCTTGGGCGCCTCGGCGGCGGCAGTGGCGAGGTTGGCCGCGTCCTCCGCGTCGTCGTGGGCTTCGCTCAAGGTGCCCGTGTTCACCTTCGCCTCGCCGTACATCACGCGGATTTCGTTCAGCCGCACCAGCCGCTCCAGCCGCACGTAGCTGATCTCGTCGTAGGGCAGGAAGAACCCGCGCCCCTCGTCGGTCGTCCCGGCCTCGCGGCCGCGGATCACGGCGTAGGTCGCCTCGTGCCGCATGAAGGTGTCGAGCGTGATCGCGTTCACGCCCCCTTTGAGCACGAACACCACCTTCGGGTGGTCGTTCGGCGGAATCTTCTCCAAGACGGCGACGACATCCTCGCGGCGCATCAGCTAGCCCCTATTCGACGGGTGGCGGGATCGGGCAATCGGTACACGGTCAGCGTCCCCGGCGGCTTGTTCAGCCGGCGCATTAGCCACAGTTGCGCGGCGGTCAGGCACACGCCCCCGGCCAGCGAGGCGAGGCGCCAGTCGAGACACGCCAGAGCCGACAGCCACGCCGGGGGGTCGCTCAGTTCGGCCACCGTGACGGGGAGTTCGGCGAGCGTGGCGGCGAAAATGGCCGTGGCCACCAGGATCGCGGCCATCACCCCCAGGGGCGCGCGGGCGACTTCGAGCCTGCTCGGACGGTCGGTCACGACTCGCGCGTCGGGGCCGAGGCGCTTCAGGAGGCGCGAGAAGAACGCGTCCGCCCCAGCGGCGTCAGCCCACCCAAGAGTCAGCGGCGGGCTGCCGGCCACGTCGAGGCCGACCGCGTCGAGGTGCAGGTGCAGCGTGGCCCGGTTGACACTCGCTAGCGGGACGACTCGGGCGCCGAGCCGGGCGAGGTCGTCGCCGCCCGCGCCGGCCAAGAAGGCTTCGGCCAGCCGGGCGGGGCCGGCGGCGGGGCGCGGGGAGAGGACGAGTTCGGTCGCCGAGAGGCCGGCGAAGGCGTGGGTGGCGAGGTGCGGCGCGGTCCAAGTGGCGCGCGCCCACGCGCCGGGCGGGGCGGTGTCGGTCAGCGCGGGGTCGGCGATCGGGGCGGCGCGGCTCACGCGGGAGCTTAGAACCGCGTTGGGGCGAAGCAAGTGGCGGGCGACGGGCGTGACCGCCCTACTTCTCCGCGAAGTCGGCCACCAGCCCACCGGCCAGATTCAGTTCGAACGCCGCCGGCCCGCCCGGCCGCGTCAACTTTCCGGTCAAACTCGCCGGGTTCGCACTCGCGGCCGGGGTGATGGCCGCGCCCGTGGCGTCGTCGGCCAGTCGCCTCAGTTTGATGCCGAGGATGCCGGGGCTGTAGCCGAGCGCGTCGTCGGCGGGGGCGAGGCGCTTGCGGAACTCCGGGGCCATCAGCCGCGCCGCTGTTTTGGGCTGGTTGCTCAGGATGCAGTCGAGGAACACGGCCGCGACGAGGTGCGCTTCGGCGGCGGGGCCGGTTAGCGGGACTCCGACGGGCGCGCGGAAGGCGTGCAGCAAATCGACTTTCCACCCGCCCTCGCCCTTGACCAGTCGCATGGCGGTGCGCTTCCCGGACGGGCCGGCGCCCACGACCGCGCGGCTGCCGATCACCTCGGTGGTGATGCTTTCGGTCGCCAGTTGCGCCCCCAGTTCGGCGAGCGCCTGCCGCGCGGCGAACTCGGCCGCGCCGCCCGTGCCGCTGGCGAGCGTGGCCAGGAACTC
>CAXTPM010000112.1:6477-11324 GCA_964245865.1 uncultured Fimbriiglobus sp.
GGAACTCCGGGGTGCATTGGGCGGGCGTCAGCTTGCCGTCGTTGGCGGCGGTTAGCAGTTCCTTGGCCGGCACCGGCGCCTCGGCGGCGGTCGGCGCACCCGGCTTCGCGCCACTGCCGGGGGTCGGCGCCGCGCCCGGCACGGTCGGCCCGGCCACCGGCGCCAGCGCCAGCGCCGTCGGCTTGGACTGCTGCCCGCAGCCGACTAGGGCCGCGAACGCCACGAGCATCGCACCGCGCATGGGTGTCCCTCCGTTACGCCTTCGACGCCAGTTCGACCACCAGTTGCGCCGCTTCGGTGAGGCCCGCCGCGGCGCGGATCATCGGCAACTCGGCGCGCACGCCCTCAAGGATCACCCGCGCCTTGTCGGCGTTGGTCCCTTCGAGCCGCACCACCACCGGCACCTGGAACCCCACCTCGCGGCCAGCTTTAACGAGCGCCTCGGCGATGAGGTCGCACTTGGCGATGCCGCCGAAGATGTTCACCAGCACGCCCTTCACCTTCGGGTCGCTCAGGATGATGCGGAACGCCTCGATCGCGGCCTCGGCGGTGACGCCGCCGCCCACGTCGAGGAAGTTCGCGGGGCCGACGCCCTTCGATTGGCCGTGGTAGTTGATGATGTCCATCGTCGCCATCGCCAGCCCGGCGCCGTTCACCAGGCACGCGATGGTGCCGTCGAGCTGGATGTAGTTGAGGTTGGCCTTCGCGGCGCGAATCTCGACGGGGTTCTCCTCGGCCAAGTCGCGCAAGTTTAGCAAGTTGGGGTGGCGGAACATCGCGTTGTCGTCGAAGTCGATCTTCGCGTCCAGCACCACCACGCCGCCGGACTTCGTGACCGCGAGCGGGTTGACCTCCACAATGCTCGCGTCCTGCTCGAAGTAGACCTTCGAGATGGCGAGCATGATCTTCGCGGCCGCATCGACCTGGCTGGTGGGGAAGCCGAGGCGGTAGGCGAGTTCGCGCGCCTGGAACGGCAGCAGGCCGGTCTCGGGACTCACCGGCACGTAGTGGATTTTCTCGGGCGCGGTGTGCGCGACCTCCTCGATGTCCATGCCGCCCTCCGCACTCGCCATCAGCACCGGCAACCCGATGCTGCGGTCGAGCACCATGCCGACGTAGAACTCCTTCTCGGGTTCGGCGTCGGCCTGCACGATCAGGGTCGTGACGGGCACCCCCTCCGGCCCCGTCTGCTTAGTGGCGAGTTTGTGCGCGAGCATGGCTTCCACGACGGGCCGGACCTTCTCGCGGCTCGGGATGAACTTCACCCCGCCGAGTTTGGAGCCGTAGCCGATGAGTTGGCCGGCGCCGCGCCCGCCGGCGTGGGCTTGGGCTTTGACGACGACGCCCTTGCCGCCGGAGAGTTGGTCGAACGCGCGCTCGGCCTCGTCGGCGGTGTGGACGACCACGTGCGCGGGCACGGGCGCGCCGGCGGCGGCGAGGAGGTCTTTGGCCTGGTGCTCGTGGATTTTCATGCTGGTGTCCGTCGGGGCGCGGTTCGTTTCGGGTTGTTCTAGCGTCCCGGCCGGGGGTCGTCACCCGAGTCTGGTACAATCCCAGCACTTGCCGCGCATCCGGGGACTGCCATGACCGTCCGCACGCCGCGCGAACACCTGATCGAACTCGTCAAGCTCCCCTCGGTCAACCCGATGGGCCGGGGGGACATCCCCGACTCGATGACGCTCGAACACCGCGTCACCGCCTACCTCGGAGCCGAGCTAGTCGCCCTCGGCGTATCGGTCGAGCGCCAGGCCGTCGCGCCGGGGCGGGACAACCTGGTCGCCCACTTCGCGCCGCCCAACTCCCAGGGGCACTACCTGTGGGAGTGCCACCAGGACACGGTGCCGGTGGACGCGATGACCATCGACCCCTTCGGCGCGCTCGAAGTCGGTGGCCGGCTGTACGGGCGCGGGGCGTGCGATGTCAAAGCCGGCGCGGCGGCGATGCTCGCGGCGTTCGCCCGGCTCGTCGAGGCCAACACGCCGGGCGGCGCGGCGGTCACGCTGGCGTTCACCGTCGATGAGGAGCACACGTTCCTCGGCGTGGCGAAGCTAGTCGAACTCTTGCGCTCGCGCCCCAAACTCGACGGCGCCGTCGTCGCCGAGCCGACGGGCCTCGACGTGGTGGTGGCGCACAAGGGCGTCATCCGCTGGGTGCTCGAAACCTCCGGCCGCGCGTGCCACAGTAGCCGGCCCGAGAACGGTGTGAACGCGGTCTACCGGATGCTGCCGGTCGCTAAGGTGGCCCAGGACCACGCCGCCGAACTCGCGGCCGGGCGCCGGGACGACGACCTCGGCCCGGCGAGCTTGAGCCTCGGCGTCATCCACGGCGGGACTAGTTCGAACGTGGTGCCCGACTTCTGCCGCGTCGATCTCGACCGCCGCCTCATCCCCGGCGAGACGCCCGAGTCGGCGTGGGCGCAGTTGGCCGAGCGGCTAGCCGCGGCGGGCCTGGCAGGTGAATACAAACTACACCCCGTGGCGTTCGCCTGCCCGGCACTCGAAGCCACGCCGGCGTCGCGCGCCTTCGCCGCCCGGCTGGCCGGCATTGCGAGCGGCGTGAAGCCCGGCCGCACCGTGGGGGTGGCGCCGTATGGCACCGACGCTTCGGCGATATCGAGGCTCGGCGTCCCGGCGGTGGTGTTCGGCCCCGGCGACATCGCCCAGGCGCACACTAAGGACGAGTGGGTGGATGTCGGCGAGGTGGAGCTGGCGGCGCGGGCTTTGGTGGAGATGGCGTCTTTCTGAGCGGGGGGCGTCAGCCCTCCGAGCCTGTCAAACACTTAGAGCCCGCCGTAAGTGTTTGACAGGCTCGGAGGGCTGACGCCCCCCGCTCAGGTCGCTGGACTCTTCTCAGGAAGTTTGGGGAATGGCCGAGTCTCGCACTTGGTTCCTCACTTCGACCACTTACGGCACCTGGCTACCGGGCGACGAGCGCGGGTTCGTCGGGCGGGTGCGCGAGCGCCGACCGCTCGACCCTACCGGCGCCCCGGTGCGGGCCGAGCACGACCAACGCGGCGACGACCCCGACGCGGACATCCCCGGCCTACGCGACTCGGCGCGTGCTTTGCTCAAAGGGAACCCCGTCGGGTTCAGCGCCGAGCAGGCCGGCGCGGTATTGGCGCAGTTCCGCGCGACGGCCGAATACCGCTGCTGGGTTCTCGTCTGCGCCGCCGTGATGCGGACCCACTTCCACCTCGTCGTCGTTGCCCCACCGACCATCGCGCCCGAGAACATGCTGCGCGACTTCAAGAGCTACGCCTCACGCGCCCTAAATACCCGCTGGCCGCGCCCCAGGTCCGGCACTTGGTGGACCCAGGCCGGCTCGTACCGAGAGTTGAATGAGCATTGGGTGATCGACCAAAAAGTATCCTACGTCCTGCTCGGCCAGGAACTGCCGCTCGCGCTGTGGCCCGAGGAGGCGCTTCCGTCCTGAGCGGGGGGCGTCAGCCCTCCGAGCCTCGCCGCCGTCTGAGGCGAGCCGTAAGTGTCCGCAGGACTCGGAGGGCTGACGCCCCCCGCTCAGGAAACCACCAGCCCTGCCGCGTCCAGCGGACTCGGCAGCCGGTTCGGCCCCCCGAGTTTCTCGCCCAGCAGCCCGCGCCCGCCGGGCCAGTGGTGGCCGTGGCCGACGAGGACGTGGAACTCGGTACGCGCCCGACCGGGGTAGCTCCACACCGCGTAGCCCTCGGCCACCTCCATCGAACTCGGCGTCAAGTTCGCCCCGTTCGCCGCGGCCCAGCGCTCCACCGTGTCGAGGTACGGCGGGCGCGCCACCGGTCTCGCTAGCCACGGCAAGCGCACGAATCCGCCCGCCAACGGAATGAGGGGGTCGGCCGTTCCGAGGACGATGGCGGTCGGGATCGGCCGGGCCAGCTTCGGCGGCTCGACCCAGCAGTAGCCGGCGACGGCCACCAGGCTGGCGACGAGTTCGGGCCGCTCGGCGGCGAGGCGGAAGGCCATGCCCGCGCCGTTGGAGAAGCCCGCCAGTCGAACCGGGCCGAGGCCGAGGGCTAGAATCAATTCGGCGAGGAACGAAACGTCGTCGGCAGTCGTCTCCATGGCGGGCGCGTCGTAGCGGCTGCCGTCGTTCCAGCGCGGGGGGTTGGTGAGGAACTTCGCGGGCTTGCTCGGGTTCGGCGGTAAGCCTTCCGGGATGATGGCGGTATACCCGGCGGCGGTGGCGGCTTCGACGACGCGGGTGTCTCGCAGCACAAAATCAGTCGTGCCGCCGGTGCCGCCCAGGAATAGCACCGCCCCGCGCGACTCCCCCGCCGGGGCGAACAGCGAGTAGCGCCGGGGGCCGTCCGGCGACGATAATGTCGAGTCGGTGCGTGCGGTCATGGCGGCGTCAGTCGTGGCAGTCGGGTGGTCTTCGGAGGGGTGAGAGTATGAACCGGCTCGTCGTCGGCCTGGCCTGCTGCCTCGGGGCGGCGCTGGTTGCGTTGGGGCAAGTCCCGCCCGCCGCCCCCACCGCGATGCCCGCGCCACCCGGCACGGCGCCGGGCCAGGCACCCGCCACCCCGCCGCTGGTACCCTCGGTGCCGCCGGCGGCCGCGCCCTCGGTACTGACGCCCCCCGCTCCGGCGCTGATCGACTTGCCGCCGGCGCTCACCGAAGTCGGCAGCCGCAGTATCGGCGCGTGGCTGGCGGACTTCAAGAACCCCGACCCCAGCGTGCGCGACGCGGCGGTGAAGGTGCTCCCGGTGTTCGGCATCGAAGCGATCAAGAAGGACGCCTCGAAGGCGCTCGTCGAGCTGCTGGACGACCGCGACCCCGGCATCCGCTCGAACGTGCTGCTCACCCTCGCCGCGTCGGGCTATGCGAGTGTGGAGGACGCCCGGCGCGCCA